>NZ_JASDCD010000021.1:0-68846 GCF_030408095.1 Pseudoalteromonas sp. APC 3893 | reverse complement strand
GTGAACCAGGTTCACTTAGTGATCCCACGGTACACGTTGCTTTTTCCATCGTCCAATGGTCATGGCAGTATATTGTAAGCCTCGGCGGACTGTACAAAGATGATCCAAGACAAAAAAGTGCTAACGCTACTGCACCTACACATGTTGAAGACCAAGGATTAGCTGATTCATTACGCAACGCTCGCTGTCAACAAATTGATTTAGCAGTAGCAGAGCGTGAAGGCCAAATTACAATTCATGATCCAGGTGGCATAGCGCTTTCTCTGTTAAATAAGTGTCAGATGATTTTTTTACAGTTACAGCTTGAAAATAAAAAGCTAACAGATAAAAAGCACTATGATTCAGGTGTTCTTGCATATCAAGCAATGCTAAATGATGATTTACATGAAAAAGTGATGCGCGATCATTATATATTCCCGCATCGAACTTCGATGACGCCTATAAAAACTAAAAAAGAGGGATATTCAGACTTAAGTTCTGGTGCAAAATTTTTACGTAGTGGAGCAAAACATCTAGATAAAGATTATTTAGAAAGCTACCTTTCAAGTGACAAGTTAGAAAAGCTCCTAAAAGAGTTGCCTATTGCACAAAAAGAGTTTGTTGATTTTTTGCAAGACTTAAATAACGATTCACCTTTAACGTCTAAACAAAGTGATTATATTGGTTTAGCCCCAGTAATGAATGATTGGGTAGCCCTTGAAAATGTAGATTACCTATTTGGCTTTAACTTTATCACTAACGTATTAAATATATTGAGTATTGACGATGTTTCAGCTGGCGTATTTAGACCTTGGAAAGAAAAGTTACCCGCTGAAAACGAGCGTAAAAATAATATAAATAAAGCCACAAGCGCAATAGAAAGCTTTTTAAAAGCAACGTTTGAGCA
This sequence comes from Pseudoalteromonas sp. APC 3893, assembly GCF_030408095.1. Lineage (NCBI taxonomy): Bacteria > Pseudomonadati > Pseudomonadota > Gammaproteobacteria > Alteromonadales > Pseudoalteromonadaceae > Pseudoalteromonas > Pseudoalteromonas sp. APC 3893. The sequence goes on along the minus strand of NZ_JASDCD010000021.1, from coordinate 67,960 downwards.
AGGTAATTGGTTATCTGATTGCTTTATGATCCCAGAAGGGCATTTTGATATAAATCAGCCGGGGAGTGTTGTATTAAACACGTTGCCGGAAGAAAAAAATAACGGCGAAGCTAAATTTAGATTTGAAGAGTTTAAGCTTATACATCAAAAACTCATAGATGAAAAACAAGAGCAAGACAGCTTATTAGCTAATAAAGGTTTAAAAGAGTTTTTTGGTAAAGCTAAAGATGCTGTTGGTTATTTAACTGGTGCGTGGGGACGTGTTGCGAGTCAATATCAAAACGGCGTTTTAAAACCGCATACTGTAAAAATTAGAAACTTGATGGTGTCATATAACAAAGCGCTTGGAATTAGTGACTTTGCAGATATACATGTTAAACAAGCAGGGGCTGTATTAGGCGATAACCCATCAGTAATAGGCATAACCAATTATAAGCGCACGCAAAACAATAGGCAGCAAAGGCGCGCAATGCTGCGTGAAAACGTGAAAAATCCGCCGCCAAATGCAGTAACGATTTATGATAGTAAAAATAATGTAATCGCCTCTGAAGACCCTAAGTCATTTGGCAGCAATAAAGGCTATTTTAATCCAAAAAACTGGACAGATTATCACGATTTAATTGGTAGGTATGATTCGATAGAAGGTGAGCTTGTTGTTGTACCCAAGGCCCATAGGTATGCAAAAGCGTATGATAACCCTGATTTTAAGCTTGGTGCCGTTGATACAGTCAAACTCAAAGGTGTGAGGGTTTTAGAGCACAACTTACCAATGGTGATGTTAGCGTTTGAAATGTTTAATGCTAATGAAATGATTAAGAAGTTTAAGGCTGGAGATAAAGTAGATGGTAAGTTTAAATTAGAAGTAATCAATTTAGTTCTTAATTTGGCTACTTTATCTTTAGAGTTTGTATCATTTCGAGTTGCATCAATAGACAGTTTTTTAAAGTCGAGTGTAAAAGTAATAAACAGGAAAATTTTGGTATCTAGGATTTTTGGAGGTGTAGGAATAATAATTACAGGTGTTTTGGCTGGAATTGATACATATTTATCTATTAGAAAAAATGATTTAGATGCAGCTTTTTTCCACGCACTGAGTGGTGCTGTTGCTATTGCAGGTTTTATTTATTTAGGTGCTGCATTATTTACTACACCATTGGGGTGGGCAATAATCGCAGTCGGCTTGATCATTGCGTTAATTGCTACATTACTCACCGATAACGAGTTAGAAACTTGGACTAAAAATGGCCCCTTTGCAAAAGGCGCAGATGACCGCTGCACTGGCAGTTATAAAAAATGGGAGACTAAACCAAAAGAGTGTTATGCCGCATTAGTAGGCGGATTAATGAAGCCAAGTGTCACGTTAGGTGTAAAAAAACTCACCGATACCCATTGCCAATTGACTATTGATATAGACACACCAAATTTTGCTTTAGGGCAATCAGAGGTATTCGTTCAAGTTTATCAAATTGAAGATGAGGGAGTTTTACATTTTGAGCAGGAATTTCGTCATGATCATAAAAATTGGCAAATAATCCAAAAAGAAAACACTGAATCCCGTACCATCACTGGGTTTAAATATATAATTCCAATATTATCTATGTGGCCGAAACATTTCGAAGTTGATTGGCAGGTAAGAGTTCAGTACCGCTTAGATAAGAATACTACTTTACCTTATGTGGATATTGATGAGCGTAATAACTGGGGTAAAGGTGAGCAACCAGATAAAGCCTGGATAATAAAGGAAATAGAATATGCTTGAGCAGTATGCAGACACCGCATATCGTGGTAAACAAGAAACAAAGTTTAGAAATAAAATTGCGACAGACGAGCGTGACTCTATGTATTGCCGCTATCAAAGTAAGCAAGCGCTATTCCCAAGAGGAAGCGTTTTTGGGCATTGTTATAATAATGATCAAAAGTCAGAGTATAAGTATAATTTAAGTGGTAAAAGTGAAGAGTACCGCTCAATTTTATGTCGAAAGAAACATGGAATTGAATTGGCGTTATCTTCAAATGCTACTAATTATATCGATGTATTAGTTTTTTCGTGGGTCATTTTACATTTTACCTTGTTATTTTTAATTGTTTCTTTTCCGTTTGTGAGTTTTGTTCTTGGAGATTATAAAAATGCCTTTGATTATGTTTTATATATTTTTATAGCGTGGGCTATATCAAAACTGTTTAATGTATTTGTTTGGCCAGTATTTCGCCACAAAATTAAATTAGCTGTTGTTTTTAATCGCCTAACAGGTGGGGTAAGTGTGCCAGATTATAGCTCTAGAAAACTCGATACTTTACCATTTAAAGAGTTTAATGCTCATTATAAGGTGTCGCATAACCCAAAAAGTGGGTTTCCCTATAGAGGATTTACACTCTTACATTTTACTCGAAGTGCCAGATATGAAGTTACATATAATAATGATATATCTTGTGGATTTATTCATTGGGAACTGCTACAAAACTTTATGGATGTAACCCAACCCTTAGCAGATATCCCTCAATTTGAATATTATCGAGAATTCGATAAAACCACCGCTGAATTTGATAAAGCCAATGGTCGCCCTAAGTACTTTTGGTATCGCGTTGATAAGTCATTTTTAACAGAAATGTCTAAAGCGGATAACGAGCTTAGAAAAGAATTTAATGATGAAGAGCAGCTTGATAACTTATTGATGGGTAAACCCATTAAAAAGCTAACACCACCGAATATATTTAAATTCCCATGGAAATATGCAGATAATATAAAAGCTGAAAGCGAGATCAAGTTCGGTAAAACACTATGGCAAAAATTCACTTCATTTTTGATGATTGATTTGTAAGCTGTGGAAGTCAATATAAAAAACTTCAGCTTTCTATTTTCCATAAAAACACAGAATATCAAATCGGTTAACTGATCGTAGCTCTTTCACAATCAGAAAAGGAATTCAAACCTAGGTGGCACAAGTGTTGCCTAGGTTTATCGTCACGTTGGTGGCTCTGTCACATGGCGACATAATAAACAGTCATTTAAATTTGCGTAGGCGCGGCTTTACGCCGCGCAAATTAAAAAATAAAAACGACATTCAGCCTGAATAGTTAAGATGGTCATCTTAAGTTTCTATAACTGCGCCGCCATATTTAAAGCGCTCAACACAACCAGAATCACGTTTAGACTGCGAGTGAAAACGTATCCTAAGGGCAAAGGGGCGTCAGTGAGCACTGCCTTTGAGGATAATAAATTTATATTACCAGTATCAAAACGCGATGAAGACGGCGAGCTTGAAAAACCAAATAAATGGCTCACAACCGAAGTGAATTTATCACTATGGAATTATGCGCTAAAAGAAGAATTAGGACTTGAATAACATTATGATAAACACCGAGCAAGTATCAGAATTACGCCCCCCTAAAAAACCAACTGACATGGGAAAATACTACCGAAAAGTGGAAGTCGATTATGACAACTTGTTAGGAGTAAACGATATATATTCAACTGATGGTCGTTATTACGGCGTATTATTAATATCAAGTATGAGGGATATCTTCCAAACTGCTACCGTTTTTACGGCATTAGTTTTTTTTGGTGTTTCAATTTTTATGCAAATTACGACTTTATTTAAAGCTGCCAGTATGGAGCAGTTTTTAGGTGCACATTTTTTACACCCTTTGTTTATCCTAGGACAAGTTTTGTTATTAATAATTGCTTTTATTTACCACCGTAAAGCAAAAATCCCCAGAGCAACCTCCGTCGTGTTTGACCGAAAAACCGGTAATGTGAACTTCCCTGCGTTTGGTGGTAACCCAGAACTTGTGATCCCATTTGAAGAAGTTGAGATGTATCGAGGCTCGTTAGGCTTTAGCTTGGGAAGAGGCATGCCTGTTACAAGTTTAATCCCTAAAAAATACCCTAAACATGGTAAAAGGGATTGCCAATACATAGTCGCGTTTGCTGATAGTTACGATGGAGCTTGTCAATCGTGGACATTATTAACGGAATTTATGGATAAAAATAAACCAATCCCCTTTGGGCTTCTGCAGTCTGTTCAGGATTACCTCGACAAAGGATATAGCACAGTTTGGAAGGGCAATAAAATTGGCCCCTATATGGATAATTACCCCCTCGATCCCGAGATAAAAAATAATTATAAATATGTTTTTCATACGGATATTAATGGCGAAAAAAAATACCCAATGGATGAGGTTAATTATGTTATCGCGCCCTTTAGTGATGACCCCGTATTGCTAGAGAAAAACACAAAACGTGCCTACGATCTCAATATTTTACTTCTGTGATTTAGGTTATATAAAAACAGGCTTCCTGCCACAGGCCAAACGCTCTTTAACAATTAGAAAAGGAATTCAAACCTAGGTGGCACAAGTGCCGCCTAGGTTTATCGCCACGTTGGCGACACAATAATCCGACATTGCTAGGGCTTAATAATAGTGCCCGCAGTAATGGGGCGCTTGGTAAAGCTAACGGTATCGCTATTTTTGAAGACAAAGCAAATGGTGACGCTGCATTTTTAGCCGAAATAGCCAGACCAAAGTACCGCGAAAAAAACCTTGGAGAAATGGTCAATATTTTTATACCTGATTACATAATCCCGCCACCACAATGGGATAGCCAAAAAAACGAACCCAGACTGCCGTGGAACGAGGCGCAAACTAATATGGATGTAAATAAACCCATTAGTAACGCGCAAGCATTTTTAGATTTAGTATCAACACACATAGGTTGGCAAGCCGGCAATCAAGAGCAACTTATTAAAGATACAGTGTCAGAAGCACCTGAAGTGCAAGCTGTATCAGGTGAAAATGTACTTATAAATGGTCGCACCGCCGTGCACGTAGATAGCGGCGGTAAACTCATGACGATTGATGTGTGCTTAACTCAAATAGGGCCAAGCGTGGTGCCAATTCCTTACCCAAACAAAGCACAATCAAGTGATGTAACCGGCGTTGCCAGCTCAGTGAAAGTAAACGGTAATGGTGCAGCCAATATAAATAGTACTTTTTCACAAAGTTCAGGTGACTCTCCTGGTGATAAAAAAGGCATAGTCAGCGGCACCAATGATGGTGAAGCAGAATTTATAATAGGCTCGTTCAACGTATTAATCGAAGGCAAACCCGCGGTACGCCAAGGGGATTTAATGATCTCTAACTCAAAAAACACCCCACCTGCGCCACTGATGCAATCCGGCGGCCCCGCCCCAAGAGGGTTGAATGTGCAAGTGAGGGATAGTTTGGGTGATGCTGGTACAACGCACGGAGCAAGTGTTTTAGTAAAAGGGGTTGATAGTAACGATGCATCGCTTGGTGCAATAAGAGCGACGCAAGGTGCAAATGAGCAAAAAGTGCCAATTGCGGATAAGCAAAATATCAGTGGTGAAAACGCGTCAATTAATTTTACAGCAGGTGCTTAATATGGGGTTAATTAAATTAGATTCAGAGATAAAGGGTGAATGTGGAAGTTCATATATACCGTTCGGCTATGCTGACTCTCATACTTTAGATAATCCGCCAAGTGATGACAATAAAGCGCAATTTATTTCGGTAAAACCAACCGTTTTTACTGAAGCGTCCCTTGATAAAAACAAAGCTAAACCTGCGCAATTTCAGGTGTTAGGCGAGGACGAGAGACCTGTTAGTAACTTAAACGGTTTTTACTATATATTCGTTAATGGTTATTTATGGCGTGAAATTGCAGCTGTTGACAATGGTTGTTTATCTGAAGTTGATTTGGCAACTGAATTTGGCAAAAACGAGCGTTCATATTCGGGTTTAGTTACCCAAACAATTCTGCTGCCTAAGAAAACAAATGGTTTAAACTGTGAACCAGGTTCACTTAGTGATCCCACGGTACACGTTGCTTTTTCCATCGTCCAATGGTCATGGCAGTATATTGTAAGCCTCGGCGGACTGTACAAAGATGATCCAAGACAAAAAAGTGCTAACGCCACTGCACCTACACATGTTGAAGACCAAGGATTAGCTGATTCATTACGCAACGCTCGCTGTCAACAAATTGATTTAGCAGTAGCAGAGCGTGAAGGCCAAATTACAATACATGATCCGGGTGGCATAGCGCTTTCTCTGTTGAATAAGTGCCAAATGATTTTTTTACAGTTACAGCTTGAGAATAAAAAGCTAACAGATAAAAAACACTATGATTCAGGTGTGCTAGCTTATCAAGCGATGTTAAATGATGAATTACATCAACTGTCTGAAAAAAATCCAATTTATTATCCTTCGAAGTATGCAATGCCAAAGCTTAACCATACAGATAAAAGCTCTGGCGCAAAATTTTTAAGAAGTGGTGCAAAACACTTAGATAAAGATTATTTAGAAAGCTATCTTTCAAGTGATAAGTTAGAGCAGCTCCTTAAAGAGTTGCCTATTGCACAAAAAGAGTTTGTTGATTTTTTGCAAGACTTAAATAACGATTCACCTTTAACGTCTAAACAAAGTGATTATATTGGTTTAGCCCCAGTAATGAATGATTGGGTAGCCCTTGAAAATGTAGATTACCTATTTGGCTTTAACTTTATCACTAACGTATTAAATATATTGAGTATTGACGATGTTTCAGCTGGCGTATTTAGACCTTGGAAAGAAAAGTTACCCGTTGAAAACGAGCGTAAAAATAATATAAATAAAGCCACAAGTGCAATAGAAAGCTTTTTAAAAGCAACGTTTGAACAAGGCAATTGGTTATCTGATTGCTTTATGATCCCAGAAGGGTATTTTGATATAAATCAGCCGGGGAGTGTTGTATTAAACACGTTGCCTGAAGAAAAAAATAACGGCGAAGCTAAATTTAGATTTGAAGAGTTTAAGCGCATTCATGAAAAGTTGATCGAAGAAAAGCAAGAGCAAGACAGCTTATTAGCTAATAAAGGTTTAAAAGAGTTTTTTGGAAAAGCAAAAGATGCGGTAGGGTATTTAACAGGTGCGTGGGGGCGTGTTGCGAGTCAATATCAAAACGGCGTTTTAAAACCGCATACTGTAAAAATTAGAAACTTGATGGTGTCATATAACAAAGCGCTTGGAATTAGTGACTTTGCAGATATACATGTTAAACAAGCAGGGGCTGTATTAGGCGATAACCCATCAGTAATAGGCATAACCAATTATAAGCGCACGCAAAACAATAGGCAGCAAAGGCGCGCAATGCTGCGTGAAAACGTGAAAAATCCGCCGCCAAATGCAGTAACGATTTATGATAGTAAAAATAATGTAATCGCCTCTGAAGACCCTAAGTCATTTGGCAGCAATAAAGGCTATTTTAATCCAAAAAACTGGACAGATTATCACGATTTAATTGGTAGGTATGATTCGATAGAAGGTGAGCTTGTTGTTGTACCCAAGGCCCATAGGTATGCAAAAGCGTATGATAACCCTGACTTTAAGCTAGGTGCCGTTGATAACGTTAAACTCAAAGGTGTGAGAGTTCTAGAGCACAACTTACCAATGGTGATGTTAGCGTTTGAAATGTTTAATGCTAATGAGATGATTAAAAAGTTTAAGGCTGGAGAGAAGCTTGATATCAAGTATGGTTTAGACGTAATAAATGTAGTATTCAGCTTATCAACACTGACTTTAGAGGTAGCAGCATTAAGAGTGTTAACTCTTTCCAGATTAATGAAGCGTTCAGTGGTTCTTTTTGGTGTATCTACTACATTTGCAAGGGTTTTAGGATGGGCTGGGATTCTAATAACGGCTGCTCTATCGTTTATAGACAGCTTTAAAGCAGCAAATAAAAATGATACGGATGCTGCATTTTTTCACGCTTTGAGTGGTGCAGTCGCCATAGCTGGCTTTATTTATTTAGGAACAGCATTATTCACAACGCCTTTAGGCTGGGCAATTATTGTCATCGGTTTACTTATAGCGATAATTGCTACTTTGGTAACGGATAACGAATTAGAAACTTGGTCTAAAAATGGCCCCTTTGCAAAAGGCGCAGATGATCGCTGCACTGGCAGTTATAAAAAATGGCACACTCAACCAAAAGAGTGTTATGCCGCATTAGTAGGCACATTGATGAACCCAAGTGTCACGTTAGGTGTAAAAAAACTCACCGATACCCATTGCCAATTGACTATTGATATAGACACACCAAATTTTGCATTAGGGCAATCAGAGGTATTCGTTCAAGTTTATCAAATTGAGGACGAGGGGCTTTTACACTTTGAGCAGGAATTCCGCTACGATCATAAAAATTGGCAAATAATCCAAAAAGAAAACACTGAATCAGGGGCTATCACTGGGTTTAAATATACTATTCCAATATTATCAATGTGGCCACAACACTTTGAAGTCGATTGGCAAGTAAAAGTACAATATCGCTTAGATAAAAATGTTACTTTGCCTTACGTTGATATAGATGATCGCAATGATTGGGAAGATGGAGAAATACCAGACAAAGCATGGATAATAAAGGAAATAGAATATGCTTGAGCAGTATGCTGAAACTGCTTACAAGGGTAAGCAAGATGCAAAGTTTAGAAATGAAATAGCGACTGACGAGCGAGAGACTATGTATTGCCGCTATCAAAGTAAGCAAGCAATATACCCAAGAGGTAAAGTGTTTGGACATTGCTTTGACAGTTCTCAAAACTCCGATTATAAGTATAATTTATCAGGGAAAGCTCAACATTATAGAAATATTCTTGGTAGTGATCCGCATGTCCTAAGTTTATCTAGTTTAGGGAGAAAGGTTACTGACGTACTATTACTTTCTTGGGGGGTTGCTCACTTAGTTAATTTACTCTTTTTATTTACAATTCCGCTATTTTTATTCTTATTTGCTGATACAGAAGAAGCGACTAGAGCATTATTTTTATTTTTATTAGCTTGGGGGGTATCAAAGCTTTTCAATTTAACAGTGTGGAAACTAGTAAGAAAAAAAGTTACGCATACGCGTGTAAATTTCGAGCGGAAAACAGGACTTGTTTGGTCAACCTACAAAGGCAGTAATGGGCAAAAAATTAAGTTACCTTTTGAACAGTTCAATGCTCACTATAAAGTTCAAAACAATCCGCAAAGTGGCTTTCCTTTAAGGGGGGTTACATTATTGCATTTTAAAAAAGATGTTTTTTATGCTTGGACAGGTGCTAACTTAATTAGTTCTGCTTTTGTACATTGGGAATTATTACAAAACTTTATGGATGTCACCCAACCCTTAGCAGATATCCCGCAATTTGAATATTATCGAGAGTTTGATAAAACCACCGCTGAATTTGATAAAGCCAATGGTCGACCTAAGTACTTTTGGTATCGAGTAGATAAGTCATTTTTAAAAGAAATAACTAAAGCGGATGATGAGCTTTTAAAAGAGTTTAATGATGAAGAGCAGCTTGATAACCTTTTGATGGGTAAACCTATTAAAAAGTTAACACCACCAGATATTTTTAAGTTCCCGTGGAAATATGTAGATAACATTAAGCCTGAAAGTGAGATCAAGTTTGGGAAAACCTTGTGGCAAAAGTTCACTTCGTTTTTGATGGTTGACTTGTAAACTGTGGAAGTCAATATAAAAAACTTTAGCTTTCTATTTTCCATAAACACAAAGTTTCAAATTGGTTAACTAACTGTCGCTCTTTAACAATCAGAAAAGGAATTCAAACCTAGGTGGCAAAAGTGCCGCCTAGGTTTATCGCCACGTTGGCGTCACAATAACCCTACTTTAATTGGGCTAAAATAACAGTGCTCGCAGTAATGGTGCATTAGGTAAAGCTAACGGTATCGCTATTTTTGAAGACAAAGCAAATGGTGACGCCGCCTTTTTAGCTGAGATTGCCAGACCAAAATACCGCGAGAAAACCCTCAGTGAAATGGTAAACACCTTTATATCGGATTACATCATTCCACCACAATGGGATAGCCAAAAAAACGAACCTATTTTACCGTGGACCGAGGCGCAAACTAATATGGATGTAAATAAACCCATAAGCAACGCGCAAGCATTCTTAGATTTGGTATCGAGTCACATTGGCTGGGAAGCTGGCAACCAAGAGCAACTCACTAAAGACACTCAATCACAAGCACCCCAAGTACAAGCAGTATCAGGGCAAAATGTGCTTATAAATGGCCGCACTGCCGTGCACGCAGATAGCGGCGGTAAACTCATGACGGTAGATGTGTGCTTAACTCAAATAGGGCCAAGCGTGGTGCCAATTCCTTACCCAAACAAAGCACAATCAAGTGATGTAACCGGCGTTGCCAGCTCAGTGAAAGTAAACGGCAATGGCGCAGCTAATATAAATAGTACTTTTTCACAAAGCTCAGGGGACTCCCCTGGTGATAAAAAAGGCATAGTCAGCGGCACCAATGATGGCGAAGCAGAATTTATAATAGGCTCGTTCAACGTATTAATCGAAGGCAAACCCGCGGTACGCCAAGGGGATTTAATGATTTCAAACTCAAAAAACACTCCGCCTATGCCGCTAGCGCAATCAGGTGGCCCCGCCCCAAGAGGATTGAGCGTGCAAGTAAGGGATTTAGATACTCACAGCGAAGACGCAGCAGAGGCCGTTTTTAACGTGAATGCACCGTCAAGTTCAGAGTTATTAGGGCAAGGTCATTTAGAAGTCTCGCAAGGCGAGCAAAAATCATCTCGCATGTTGAATCAAGGAGAGTAATGTGACGGTACAATATGTTCATAAGCCTAAAATTGCAGATGATAGCCAGCAGTGTGCGCTTGATTTAAAAATGCCAACTCTAGGCGGTGAAACCTGTGTGATCCCGTATGGTCAAGCTGCGACACAAAAGCAGTCTCAACCTAAACAGGTCGTAGAGTTGCCAGATTTAGTGGCTGTCGACTTACTGGTGTTTAAGGACCCAAGCCTTGATAAAAGCAAAGCAGGTAAAGCTGAGTTTATTCCAATGTTTAAAGGAAAAGATAAACTGGGAGAAGGCGAGGCTATTGGTTATTTTTATATATTCATAAATGGTTTTTTGTGGCGTGAAGTGGCAGCCCTACCACAAGGAGCATTAAGTGAAGTTGACTTAAGACTACAGCATGACAAAAACTTTCGCTCGTTTAATACAGCCGATTCATTTGAACTGGTCATTCCAACAAGGGCAATAGGTTTATTATCTACAAGTACCAGTGCCGATGTGCCTGATTTGCAAATTGCATTTTCAAGGGTGCAATGGTCATGGGATTACATAAATAAAATGGGCGGCAAAACTAAACAAGACACCCATCCTAATTTTTGCAGTTTGGCAAACTAAGTACTAGACTTTTTTCAGTGCAAAAAACAAGCAGGGTGTCTTATGGCAATTGCAAGAAAGCGTCAAGTAAGTTTGGTTGATACGAAATATTATCATTGTGTTTCACGGTGTGTTCGACGTGCCTTTCTGTGTGGCGAAGACCACTTTACGGGTAAGTCTTACGAACATCGACGAGGCTGGGTTGAAGATAAGCTACTTGAATTAGCGAAGGTATTTTGTATTGATGTATGTGCTTATGCAGTAATGAGTAACCACACCCATATAGTGCTGTATGTAGATGATAAAAAAGCGAATCGATTAAATGACAAAGCGATTGTCATTCGCTGGCATAAACTCTGTAAAGGCACGTTACTTACGCAAAAATACATACAAGGCGGAAAGCTAAGTAAAGCAGAGCTTATCTTTTTTAATCAAACAGTCAAACAATACCGCGAACGTTTATCAAGTATTAGCTGGTTTATGCGCTTATTGAATGAAAATATTGCTCGTAGAGCAAATAAAGAAGATAACTGCACAGGTAGGTTCTGGGAAGGTCGCTTTAAATCTCAAGCACTCCTTGATGAAGCCGCACTTGCGGCCTGTATGGCGTATGTAGATTTAAACCCTATTAGAGCCAAAATGGCAAATACACCAGAAGACTCTGACCATACAAGTGTTCAAAGGCGCTTAACAAGTGCAATAGAAGGTAAGCAACCTAAACAGTTACTTCGCTTTGCAGGTATGTCGCGTCAAATAATGACAAAAGGGTTACCGTTTGAGCTTAAATCGTACCTTGAACTGGTTGAATTAACAGGACGAATAATGCGAGAGGATAAACGCGGGTATATTGATAATATAAACCTTCCTTTGTTAGAAAGGTTAAATATATCCCCAAAAAACTGGCTAAAACTGACTACGCAATTTACACGCGTATTTCACGGTGCTGTTGGTAGGCCATCATCACAAGCAGGCTACTGTGAAAATTTAAATAGAAAACGACGCGCGAATATTAGTAACTGTGGAAAGCTATTAGCATAAACGTTAAATTACTCAGTAGAAAAATTAAAACTGCATCAATGCAGTTATTTTTATGTGTGTAATTTAGGTTTAAAGGTGAAAATGGCTTATTTAGTAGATGAAAAGAAGTAACGCAATCTTAAAGAATAAATTATTAACCTAAAAAACAAATCTAGTGACACAGCTTTGCTTACTAAATTAAAGTGGGTGTCTTGTTTAATGATATTTTCATGGTGTTTAGTTCTGTTGTTTTTGGCGATTCATAAGATCACAAAACACCATGAATGTTCCCTCACATTCCACATTTTTTAATACTATTAGTTCATTGATATATAAAGGCTAATTCTGGGGATACTTTAGGCAATAATCGCAGTCGGCTTGATTATTGCTATATTAGTCACCGATAATGAATTAGAAACATGGTCTAAAAATGGCCCCTTTGCGAAAGATGAAGATGACCGCTGCACTGGTAGCTATAAAAAATGGCACACTCAACCCAAAGAGTGTTATGCCGCATTAGTAGGTACATGGATGAACCCAAGTGTCACGTTAGGTGTAAAAAAACTCACCGATACCCATTGCCAATTGACTATTGATATAGACACGCCAAACTTTGCATTAGGGCAATCAGAGGTATTCGTTCAAGTTTATCAAATTGAGGACGAGGGGCTTTTACACTTTGAGCAGGAATTCCGCTACGATCATAAAAATTGGCAAATAATCCAAAAAGAAAACACTGAATCAGGGGCTATCACTGGGTTTAAATATACTATTCCAATATTATCAATGTGGCCAAAACACTTTGAAGTCGATTGGCAAGTAAAAGTACAATATCGCTTAGATAAACATGTCACTTTGCCTTACGTTGATATAGATGATCGCAATGATTGGGAAGATGGAGAAATACCAGACAAAGCATGGATAATAAAGGAGGTAGAATATGCTTGATCAATATGCTGATATAGCTTATAGAGGTAAGCTATATGCAAAATTTAGAGATGAAATAGCGACTGATGAGCGTGACTCTATGTATTGCCGTTATCAAAGTAAGCAAGCGTTATACCCAAGAGGAAATGTTTTTGGACATTGCTTTGATAGTTTTCAAGATTCAGCTTATAAATATAACTTATCAGGGAAAGCTGAATATTATAGAAAAGTTTTAGGAAATGATGAGCTTATTCTTAATTTGCCTACAAAAGGGAGTAAGATAACGGATTTATTAGTCTTTTTTGGATAATAGCACATTTAGGTATTTTGTTTTTTTTATTTACTCTACCGTTTTTTTTTCACTTTATTTGGTCGTATTGAACTAGCGTTTGAATCTTTTTTATTTGTTTTTATATTTTGGAGCGGATCTAAATTATTTAATCTAACTATTTGGAAAGCTATCCGGAGTAGAGTGTCCTCAGGGGGGGTATTTCATCGTAAAGATGGTTCTGTAACCATATCTAATGAACAAAGTAGCAAACAAGATAAATTGCTTTTTGAAGAGTTTAATGCTGACTATTGTGTGGAAAATAATCCTGGAAGCGGCTTTCCTTACAGAGGCATTACTTCATTACATTATCAGGGAAATTTTTTTATGATAGGACTGGAGCAAACTTAATAAGCAGTGGGTTTATTCATTGGGAATTATTACAAAACTTCATGGATGTTACTCAGCCATTAGCAGATATCCCACAATTTGAATATTATCGAGAGTTTGATAAAACCACTGCTGAATTTGATAAAGCCAATGGTCGCCTTAAGTACTTTTGGTATCGCGTTGATAAGTCTTTTTTAAAAAAAATGTCTAAAGCGGATGACGAGCTTAGAAAAGAATTTAATGATGAAGAGCAGCTCGATAATCTTTTAATGGGTAAACCAATCAAAAAACTTAATCCACCTGAAATATTCAAGCTCCCTTGGAAATACGCAGAGAATATAAAACCTGAAAGTGAAATCAAATTTGGCAAAACGTTGTGGCAAAAATTTATTTCATTTTTGATGGTTGACTTGTAATCTTACAGTAAATATAAATTTTAAAGGCCTATAAAATAGGCCTTAATTGGTTTGTAGTTAATGTAAGTTATTATATGAAGTTAGTAGGTTGCTACAATGCTGACGCCTGAGAATGCGCTGTATCCTCGAAGCATAATGTAGTATTTACCACCTTGTCCCGCATTCAAGCTACAGGTTTCATTGTTACCACTTAAATAAGGGCGGCAGTCATAGCTATTTGTTGTGGGTTGAGCGCCTTTACGGACATATAAGTCAGCATCACCATAGCCTCCAGACATACTTACGTTTAATGTGGCATTAGCTGGTACATCAATGGTATAGACGAGTTCTTGGTTTTGCGAGCCAGCAAGGCCATTTGCAGGTACGCCATTGGTTAAACAATTATTGCCACAAGATGACCCGCCATTAAAGGACCCTGTTAAGTTCACACCACTGTATTGACTGTAGCCATTGAGCATAACCCACCAATCACCTGCTTGTGGATTGCTGAAAGTACAATTTTCTGTGTTGCCATTTTTATAAGGTCGGCAGCTATAACTGCTTGTTGAAGGCTTTTGCCCTGCTTGTACATATAAATCAACATCACCGGAGCCACCATTAGTATCAAAGGTGAGAGAATTGCTGCCAGTAGGTACAACCAATTTATAAAAGGTGTTCGATCCTTGTGCCCCTGAGACGTTCACTGTTTGCCCATTACTTAATTCATTTTCAATGGGTGGCTCAATAACACCGCCGTCTAATGTATATAGCAATTCATTTGGAGAGCCCGCTTTTGCATCAGATACTGTGTTTTTAGTGCTTCGTTGACTTAGCATTGTTTCTAGTTGTGAAGGGCTTAGGCTGGGGGTTTCATCAAGGTACAATGCCACTGCACCAGCAACATGAGGAGAAGCCATCGATGTGCCGCTTATGGTGTTTGTTGCGGTATTAGAATTATACCATGCCGATTTTATGCTTGAACCAGGTGCGTAGATATCTAAGCAATTACCGTAGTTTGAAAAACTAGAGCGGCTATCATTACTGGCTGTAGAGCCGACTGTTATTGCATTTGCGGCTCGTGCAGGCGAATAATTACATGCATTACTATTGTCGTTCCCGGCGGCTACAACAAAGCTAATCCCTGCTGCAACAGCATTATTTACGGCGTCGTCAGTTGCTTGTGATGCCCCGCCACCCAAACTCATATTGGCTACCGAAGGTCCTGATGCATTATTCTTTACCCAGTTAATACCAGCAATTACACCCGAGTTTGACCCTGAACCATTACAGCCAAGTACTCTTACACCGACTATATTTACATTTTTCGCAACCCCGTATGCACTGCCACCAATGGTGCCCGCAACGTGTGTACCATGGCCATTACAATCCGTCGCATCTGAGTCATTATCAACAAAGTCATAACCATGTGTAGCGCGATTACCGAATTCATTGTGGCTTACACGCACACCAGTATCAATAACATAGGCAGTAACACCGGAGCCATCATAATCATAATAATAATTAGAGTCTAAAGGGAGTGATTGTTGATCAATACGATCAAGGCCCCATATCGCATTTGGCTGATTTGCATTTGTTTGCGCCAAAGGGTTAACTGACATCATTTGATCTTGTTCAATGTATTCTATATTTGGGTTATTTAGCATTTGCTGTATTTTTTGTGCTGATGCATTGACGACAACACCGTTTAGAACACCACCGAACTCTTGGGCAATATCAACATCATAGATATTGCTTAAACTTGCAGATTGGGAACTAGCAAAATCTGCAATCGCATCACTATTTTGAATATTTAACACTGAAGGAGTTTTAAACACAACAATATATTTACCTTCAATGGCTCGGTTTGTGTCGACAGACATTAGCTCAGCAGCGTGAGTGTGGCCGGCAGATAAACCGATTAGTACAGCAAAACTTAGAGAACTTAATTTACGCATTACTTAATCCTTTTTGGATGGTTATTGTTTGAAACGCACTCAAAAAGATAGTATAAAAAAGGAACAAGTAAAGCTTCGGTTAACAATTATTTAACCTTGCTGTAAAGTTTTGTAAACACATGTTTTTATTTTAGGGTTTTATGTAATCTTTTTAACTAGGTAGCAGCTGTTTGATTTTTACTACATTTAAGGTGTAAATATTCATTAAGGGCAAAATTTAGGGGTAGGTGGGGTGAGTATTTAATTTTTATTTAAAAGTACTGCACCACTTTGTTCTTCACCTAAGTAATCGTCTTTATTATAAATTGGGCACTTGTCCATTGATAAGCAGCCGCAACCGATACAGCCATCAACTCGCTCACGTAGGCGTTGCATAAAGGCAATACGTTCGTCTAGTTGGCTTTGCCATTGCTTAGATAGTGCTGACCAGTCTTTTTTGGTCGGCGTGCGTTCATCGGGTAGTGTGGCGAGGGTTTGTTTTATTTCCTCTAACGTTATGCCCATTGCTTGCGCTGCTTTGATGACCGCCACACGGCGTAACACATCAGGCTTATAACGGCGTTGGTTGCCGTTGTTACGCAAACTGCGGATCAGCCCTTTGGTTTCGTAAAAATGAAGGGCTGAGACTTTTACACCACTGCGCTTGGCGACAAAGCCTACGGTTAAGTTTGCTTCGGTGAGTTTTTTTTGTTGTACGGTCATCGGTATACGTCCTTTTTTCAAAAATATAGTTATTACTTATTGACCTTAACTTAACTTGAGGTTTTAAGCTTTGCTCCATCATAAAAAAAGGAGTGATACAAATGCAAGAGAAATCAACGAATACCACCGCCGTAATTTATTCAAGTGCGCGTAAATCAGGTAACACTAGTACACAAGTCAGCAATTATATAGCTAAGGAAGGCGGGCAAGGCTTTTGTATTGATGACTTTGTTATCTCGCCGTATCGGTATGACAAAAATTACCCTAAAGATGATTTTTACACTCTATTTGAACAGTTGCTGAGCTTTGAGCATTGGGTTATAGCCTCACCTATTTATTGGTATAACACCACCCCACAAATGAAGGCGTTTATGGATAGAATTACTGATTATATGGATGATGAGGCGTTAAAACCTAAGCTAAGAACCTTAAGACAAAAGCAGTTTTCAATTTTGTCTAATGCAGCTTCTCCTTCTGCGCCACATGCATTTATTGATATGTTTAAGCATACATTTAATTATTTAGGGATGACTTTTAAAACGCATTCACATGTTCAGGCTAGTTAATTACTTTAAATAGCGTTAGGGTAGGCTAAACAAAAAGTAAAAAAGGATGATGTATGAAAACGTTACTTACTGGTTTTAGCCTTCTTTTAACTAGCTTTAGTGCTCTAGCGGCAGAGCCTGCACCTGTTATTAAAGACTATGGTTATTTTTATAATGTGCCAAACCATAAATCTGATTTAAGCCAAGCCCAGTTTAAAATAGCGTTTGATGTAGGGGATGGCGCACAAAAGGGCGCGCAAAATAACCATATTAATTCGTTAGCGCGTTTTATAAATATGCATGTTGCTCATGGTGTAAAGCCGGAGAATATTCAGTTGGCTTTAGTAGTGCATGGTGGCGCGAGTGTTGATGTACTTGAAAACAGCTTTTATAAAGCCCGTTTTGATAAAGATAACAAAACCCAATCTTTGATCAAACAGCTACTTGCTAATAACACCCAAGTGTATCTCTGTGGGCAGTCAGCAACGCATATGAAAGTAAAGCCTGAACAATTAATATCTGGAGTGCAAATGGCACTTTCAGCGATGACTGCACACGCTCAGTTACAGCAACAAGGCTATACACTGAATCCGTTTTAAAAATGAATATTCTTTGCTTTGGCGACTCTAATACTTTTGGAGTCTCCCCGCTTGATGGGAAGCGCCTGCCTGCGCATGAACGCTGGCCGGGCATACTAGCAGAGCGACTAGGATCAGAATATCTAGTTATTGAAGCGGGGCAGCCAAATCGCACATTAGTGAATAATCCACCCTTTAGTGGAGATAAATCAGGGGTTAAATATCTTAAGCCTTACCTTGAAGCGCAGCCATTGGATGTTGTTATTATTCAACTTGGCACCAATGATTTAAAAGCACGTTTTGCACTGTCTGCTATCGATATTGGCAAAGCGCTTGAGGAGTTAATTTTAGCCATCAAAGCCTTTTATCACTGTAAAAAAATACCAAAGATAATCATTATAAGCCCGCCCAAGGTTCATGAAGTGGGAAGTTATAAAAGCATTTACGCAGGTGCAGGTAAAAAAGCTGAACAATTATCCATTGAGTTCAAAGCCGCCGGTGATCGTCACACGTGTGAATTTATTGATGCCTTTTCACTTATCGGTGCTTGTGAAAGTGAGGGGGTACATTGGCCTTATAAAGCACATAAGCTGCTTGCAAAGCAGCTACTATCCTTAGTTTAAAGCAGTGTGCGATAAAGTTCTTTATATGATTTGCCAATTTTAACTTTAGCCTCCGTTGTTAGTTCAATATAGTCATGATTAACAGCAGTCACTTTGTTTTTATTGATTAAATATGACTTACTCAAAAGCAACAATCGTATTTGCTAAGTTAATAGCTGAAATAGGTGATGAAGCAATATTAAAAAGCCGCAGTGTATTAACCACCGCGGCTTTGGGTATTGATACAGGTAGATGGGGGTTAGAATTCGTAGCTGACACTTAAGCGTGTGGTACGCGGCATGATGTAACGCCCATTTGGTGCATCAGCGTTACGTGGATCGCCTTCGGTAATACCTTGTTCATCAGTCAGGTTATCAATTGCCACTTGCAACTTTATGCCTTCCATCGGTTCAAGAATAAAACCCAGATCTAACTTTTCATAACCATCAAGTGTGACGGTGTTTTCGTTATTACCAAACCGATCATCAACCGCTGATAGCGTGCCATATAAAGTGGCATACATACCCGACAGCTCAAAGTCATAACTTGGTGTTACACGCATTTGCCATTTTGGTTGACGCTGGCTTTTATTGCCCTGATTAGATGGGCTTTCTGTGATTTCAGTCTCTTGAATGGTCGAGTTTAAGTTTATTGAAAAGCCAGACGCGTGATTGTAGTTATAATCAAGTTCTACACCATAGGCTTCGTTGGTAAGAATCTCCGCGGGGACTCCTGGGCGGCGTACAAAGGTATCGCCTTTTACTTCGTTGGTAAATAAAGTTGCGAAGAAATCAGTACTTTGGGTTATTAGCTTATAGCCAAGTTCGGCTTGGGTCACTTCTTTAATGAGTTTTTCGCCACCTTGGTAAGCACTGTAGTTATCTCTAAAGTCATCAAAGTAAGGCATTTTGTAGCCGCGGTTAACACGGGCAAATACGCCCATATCATCATTTAGAGAGTAATTTAAACCGGTAGTCCATGAGGTTTTGCTTTCATCATATTGCACGGTTTGATTAATAACACCATCAAGCCCTTCGTCTACGCTGTACTCTACATCATGGCTTTCATAACGCAGACCACCATCAAGGGTGAGAGCTTGGCTTAATTTATATTGTGCTGTGCTATAAAAAGCATTAGTGCGTGCATCACCTGATGAATTAATGTCGTAGTTAAAATCACAGCCTTCGGTGCTTTCATTACAACTAATATCATTGAGCATTTCACCACCCGCTCCAAGAACATGATAGGCGGTATTGCCTAAGCTCCACCAGTCGTTGGCTGAAGTGCTGGCTGTGTAATAGCCGACTGCAACAGAGAGGTCTTCAAATTGCTTTGAAAATGCTAAATCATTAGTAAATGAGCTTATTTCTTTGAGCACGACCCAACGACCCAATTGCTGGACAGGAGTATCACTGTCATAAGTTGTGCCTGTAGCCACGCCTGTTGCAGACTGACCATTATCAGCCACTTTACCTAGTGTTGTTGCGGAGCCAGCTGGCACTAAACCCAATGTATTTGCATCGCCTTTGGTGATATTAAAGCGGTTAGAAAAACTCCAGCCATTGTCAAATTCAAGTTTAATACTCCCGCCAGATACATGGCCATTCCAACCGCGGCCATCGCCAATATCAACTTGGTGCACGTCATTATTTGGCCCGGTATAAATGGTCGCTTGGCGATTTAGCGTGCCAAGTTGGGTATATTCAGCATCAATGCCATTAACATTGAGTGGCGTGGGTAAGTACCATGCGCCATGATCGTCTGTTTGGCGAGTGTAGAAATTCATTTCACCATTATCGAGTTCTTTGGTGATATTTATCGTAAACTGACTGCCTTCCTCTGAGGTAAAGCCTGCATCACGAATACCCGGTGAGCTTTTTACATAACCGCCTACCATAAAGTAAAGGTCATCTGATATTTCTCCGCTGATCACTGCATCAACTCGTTGTAAATCGTAATCAGAGGTGGTGTATTTAAATAAGCCTTGGGTATCTTCACTGCCACGCTTTAAACGAAAGTTAGTGGTTAAGCCCGGTTGGCCGTTAGAAACCACAGGGTTTGGACCGCCACGTAATGCTTCCATGGTTTCAATGGTTTCATCGATTCTAAATAACGATGAGTTTTCTAAAAACGATAACGTTGGTGCTGGGTAAATAGGAGAACCTTCAAGGCTGAGGGTTAAAAATGGTGCGTCGCCACCACCTGGAAACCCTCGCACAAACACATTAGCACCGGATTCACCCCCAGAGCTTTCTACCCACACACCGGGAACGGCTTTAAATAAGTCCGCAGTACTTTTTGGTGATAGTTTAATTATTTGCTCAGCATCAATATTGGTTACAGCGTAACTGGCATCAATTTTACGAACGCCCATACCTGCAGGTGTACCAGAAACCACAATGCGTTCAACTTTTTTATCTGTGGTGGTTTGCGCGCTTGTTGCTGGTTGATCTGCAAGCACAGTTTGACTGGACAGCGCTAAAATAATAGCGCAAGCAAGTTTGCTTGGTGTGTGTGTTGTTGTCATGTTGGTATTCCCATTTTTTGTTCGTTATTTAAAAAAACTATAAATAACAAAGCACTAACTAATTTAATGAAATGTTAATGCTGTGTTCTTTTAAACCTTAGAACTTTATGCAAACGTTTGCAATTATTTTTTAAAACTTTCTGTATTATTTTTATACACGGTTATGTTTATGACTAAATTTAGACCTTGACGCAGCCTAATTTTAATAATGATGGTATATTGCGACTTCACGATTTAAGGAAGGCTTCGTAGTTAGCAATGAATAACAAACAACTAAAGTTAGCGGATCTCGCTAAACTTGCGGGGGTATCAACCTCGACAGTATCTCGTGCGTTAAATGATAACCCATTGATAAAAAAAGAAACCAGAGATAAGTTAAAGCAGTTAGCTAAGCAACATAACTTCAGTTTAAATACGGCTGCGAGCCGCCTTCGCTCACAAAAAACCAATGTTGTAGCAGTGATCATAAATTTCGACAGTGGCACTGAACAATCAATTAATGACCCTTTTTTACTTAAAGTGGTCGGAGAAATTAATCTCGCGTTGAATAAGCAAGGGCTAGAACTTCTGCTGTCAAACTCCTTTATGGCCGGCGATGATTGGGCTAATTACTTTATCAATAGTCGTCGGGCCGACGGCATTATTGTGGTTGGGCAAGGCAAAGATCCAGCAAACATTGAAGCCGCCGCTAATGCCGGCGTGCCCTTAGTTGTGTGGGGGGATCCAAAAACGCCCAGTAATTATCCCATTGTAGGCAGTGATAACTTTGTTGGAGGTCGCCTTGCTACTGAGCACTTATTAGCAGGGGGGGCTAGAAATATTGTATTTTTGGGAGACCCAGGACATGCTGAAATAGGTGAACGTTATCGTGGCTATTTGGCTGCTCTAAATACGGCGAAGGCTATACCGCATGTAGTGTCTATCGATATTACCAGTGGTGCAGCGTACCAAGGGATCAACCAATTGTTAGTTGCAAAAGGCTTGTGCTTTGATGGTATTATGGCCTGCAGTGATATGGTGGCATTAGGCGCTATGAAAGCGTTAAAAGAGCGCTATATTAGTATTCCTAACGATGTTGCGTTAGTGGGTTTTGATGATATTGCCATGGCCGATATTAGTCATCCTTCACTTTCTAGCATTAAACAAAACACTCAGCGAGCTTCAGTGCTACTGGTTGATAAATTATTAGCGCAGTTGCAAGGTCAAGCAGCTGAATCGCAAGTTATTGAAATAAAATTAATTAATCGTCAATCTAGCAAGGGTTAAGCCGATAATCCGTTGAGGAAGTTAGGTTAACTTTGAAATTTAAAATGCAAACGTTTGCATTTTATTTTGCGCTACACTATGCTAAAAGAAATCAACATTAGGTTAACGTGCATGAATCCAATAAGAATAACCATAGCGTTGGCGTGTAGCTATTTCGTGTTCGCTATTTTACTCAATAGTGTTGGCACCGTAATTTTACAAGCCATCAATAGTTTTGACATAACAAAAACACAAGCTTCTGTTTTAGAAGGTTATAAAGACCTTACTATAGCAATAGTGTCGTTTGCTGTTGCATCATTTATTCCTCGGCTTGGCTATAAATTGGCCATGCTTGTAGCGTTGGGATTGGTTGCCTTAATGTGCTTGTTAATGCCTTCAATTGCACAGTTTTATGCGTTCAAAATATTGTTTGCTGTGATTGGTTGCAGCTTTGCGATTATGAAAGTATCCGTTTACTCGGTTATTGGCCAAGTCACTGATAATGCCAATCAGCACTCAGCATTGCTTAACACCATTGAAGGTATTTTTATGCTTGGTGTGTTATCTGGCTATTGGGTGTTCTCATGGTTTATTGATAGCACTAATACGCAAAATACAGCATGGTTGAACGTGTATTATTTGCTGGCTGTGTTAACGAGTATAGCCTTTATTTCAGTGCTTATAGCGCCAATAAAAGCACCGCAAAAAGCAACGTTACGCGGCAGTCAATTAACTGCTTTTGTTGACATGCTAACGCTCACTTATAAACCGTTAGTGGTTATATTTATTATCAGTGCATTTTTATATGTGTTGATTGAGCAAGGGGTGGGAACTTGGCTACCTACTTTTAATAATCAAGTACTTAAGCTTCCTGTTGATGTCAGTATACAACTTGCCAGTGTGTTTGCCGCAGCCTTAGCCTTGGGTCGCTTAGTTGCGGGTCAGTTACTACGTGTCATTGGTTGGTATAGTTTATTGCTTAGTTGCTTAGTTGCTATGGGCGTGCTGGTGCTACTGGTATTGCCGCTAACTCATGAAATTGATGGCAGCCAAGTGACGAGTGTATTTGATGTGCCTTTTGCTGCATACATGCTACCGCTAATTGGTTTTTTTATGGCTCCGCTTTATCCGTTACTCAATTCCGTTATGCTCAGTGCCTTAGCTGCACATCAGCAAGCTGCGATGACGGGGTTAATTGTCGTTTTTTCAGCGCTGGGCGGCACCACAGGTTCAATAATCACCGGTTTTATTTTTGATAAATTCAGTGGGCAGCATGCTTTTTATCTTACCTTGATCCCAATTAGCTTATTGTTGATCAGCGTGACTTTATTTAAAAAAATGACAGTAAACTTAGGCTCAGTGCCGGAAAAGGGAATGATATGAATTTTGTAAATAGCCAATTATTTTTAGATGTGCAACTGGCGGCTATATTTAGTGACAGTAAAACATTTGCTGATGCGATTGCTAAAGACAGTTGGCAGGCGGCATGTGAGCGTTATATAAGTATGAAGCCATTAACCGTCCGAGAATTAACAGAGTTTGTAGCGCAGCATTTTACGTTTGAATCAACACAGCTTCCTAATACGCAAAGCAACAACGAGAGTGTACACAGCTATATTGCTAATTTATGGCCGTATTTACACCGCAGTGCCGATGTACCTAAAGCCAGCTCTTTACTGCCACTTAAACACAGTTACATAGTACCAGGTGGACGCTTTCAAGAAATATATTATTGGGATAGTTATTTTACTGCGTTAGGTTTGCAAGATATTGGCGATATAGACAGTATTGAAGCCATGCTTGCTAATTTTATTGATCTGCAAAATCGTAATGGTTGTATTCCGAATGGTAACCGCAGTTACTATAGCTCTCGTTCGCAGCCTCCAATTCTAGCGCTGATGGTTGATTTAATTTGGCAAGAAAAATACCGTAAAAATAATGACTTTGCATGGTTAACGGAATGTGTTGTTGCCCTTGAGCAAGAATATACATTTTGGATGCAGGGTGCTGAGCAACTGAATGAGCAAAGCACATGCTATAGGCGCGTAGTTAAGATGGCTAATGGTGCATTACTTAATCGTTACTGGGATGATCAAGCAACACCTCGACCAGAATCACTGCGAGAAGATTTACAGGATGCATCATCACTGCCAGAGTCACAACGCGCTAATTACTATCGAAATATTCGGGCTGCCTGTGAATCTGGTTGGGATTTTAGTAGTCGTTGGTTGGCTGACAGTAATGAGCTTACAAGTATTCAAACCACGGATATTATTCCTGTTGACTTAAACAGTTTACTTTATCAGCTAGAAAAGCAGTTGAGTGATTATTATAAAATATTAAATGACACCGCTAAACAGGCATATTTTAAAGACCAAGCTAGTGATCGTATAGCGGCCATTAATAAGTACTTATTTAGTACAGAACAGGCTTTTTTTGTCGATTACAATTTTATGCAAGCAGCACAATCAAAAGTCTTATCGTTGGCAGGAGTGGTGCCATTATTTGTTAATTGCGCGAATGAACGACAAGCATTGCAAGTGAGTACAAAAGTGATGCAAGATTTTTTAAAACCCGGTGGTTTAGTAACAACTCTAAACGAAACATCGCAACAGTGGGACAGTCCCAATGGTTGGGCACCATTACAGTGGTTTGCAGTGCAGGGTTTAAGGCAATATGGCTTTGCTAGTGATGCCAATATTATTATCTCTCATTGGCTAAAAATGATTGAAAAACGTTTTAAGGTCGATGGCTGCCTACTAGAAAAATACAATGTTTGTGATTTAACAAACCAAGCGGGTGGTGGTGAATACAACGTACAGCAAGGTTTTGGTTGGACTAATGGTATTACGGCACGATTTTATAATTTAGTTAAATAGTTCATTAATAACAAAGGGTTGCATTTTTATTCTGGTTTAATGAAAAATGGTTGGCGCAAGGAATTGTTAATAACTAAACGTCTAGACGTTTAGCTATTTTTATTTCTTTATAAATCAATGGATTTGAATAAAAAACAGGTTGAATGCTGTAGTTGATTTAGGTATTGTAAACAAAATGTTTCATGGACGAGATGCAATGATTCAACCAACCTCTGTATTTATTAAAACTGTTTTTAAAATGCCAGTCCGCTCTCAGTGTTATCTCTACTTGATTAAAACGTTGGAGGCATTTTTTAGTAAAGTAAAAATGGATGATAGCTTACCCCATAGTAGCAAACGTCATGAATTTGATCTTTTTCTGATCGATAGTAACGGTTGTAATTGGCAAAACTTAATACCAGCAGATTTATTAGCCTTAGCGAAAGAAAAGCCTGTGATTGTGTTTAATGCGCATTCTGATGCTATTTGTGAAAAAAACTTGCTACTAAATAATTTTAAAGGGGTTTTTTATAACAATGATTTACCTGAAGATATCTTTACAGGATTAATGCGAGTTATTAACGATGAACTTTGGTTCAGTCGAAAAATAATTTCAGCCACATTTAATGAAGTGCTAGCTATGGTTAGTCGTTATGAGCCGCAAACAAATTGTGCTTCTGATAGTGAACATGAGGGATTAACAAAACTAACTAAACGTGAAAAGTCAGTGATTTATTTACTTGCGCAAGGTGCTAATAACCATAGTATCGCAGAGCGGTTAAATATCAGTGATCACACCGTAAAAACCCACCTATACAGCGCATTTAAAAAAACCAATTCACGAAATCGCATCGAGCTATCTAATTGGGCGCAGCGTTACATGGCGGTACGATTACCTTTGCACGATTAAATTTTTGATAGTGAGTAATTAATGCAATATTATCAGTGGTAGATATTCACACTAATTAGATTTTAAGGATCATTATGTTAGAAGCTGCAGCAGTTTTACTGTTATTTTGCGGATTTGTTCACTCATATTTGGGTGAAAAGTATATTTTGATCCGGTTATTTAAACGTGACAATTTACCTAAGTTACTCGGTAGTGACTGGTTTACAAAGCGAGTATTGCGATTTGCTTGGCACTTAACTACCATTGCTTGGTGGGGCTTTGCGGCGATCATCTACTGCATATTGCATCCAAGCGGTAATTACAGCATTGATATTCTGCATGTTATTGCAGTGGTGTTTATCTTAAGCGGCATTATGTCGCTGGTGTTTACTCGAGGTAAACACTTGTCGTGGTTATTCTTTTTCTGCATTGCAGGGTTATGTATTGCTGTTGGTAATAATTACTAACAGAGGGTATTTCTCCAAGTTAGTTATTGGGCTGAGTCTTTAGGCTATTTAATAGCACTAAACTTAGGCCAATAATTGGCAAGTTTGTCGTTACTGGATTAAATGCTTCAATTAAAAGTTGTGGTTGTAGCGCAACAACAAAGAGTAATAAGCCAATCAATGCCATGATATTTAAAACAATGATTACTTTTGATTGGTAATTTATAAAAATAAGTATGGCAAATATAACCTCACCCACACCCGCCGATTTAGTGATTAGGTAAGACATTGATTCTGAGAAGCCAAGGCTTGCCGTTATCAGTTTTTCAAGTGGGGCAATGTGAACTAACTTTGGGAATATGCCGTGATATAACCAGCTAAAACTAATGATATATCTGGCAATTTGGACTGATGGCATATACTTTCCTTTGTAAAAGTAGTTAATTGGTGCACCCAGTAGTATACAGCCTTAGTAACAGATTTAATTCTTTAATCTGAACTCTCTGATCAAGGGGGAATTAGAGAGCTTAGGTTATTACTAAGGCTGTGGCTGGGGATTAACTACGCTTGCTTGCCCAGATGCCTTTATCTATGCCTTTGATAACTAAATCACTGAGGGCTTTTTCAATTGCTTGGGTGACACAAATACTCATTGGTTCGTTATCACTAAAACCGGCTTCCGCTTCGGCTAGGCGTTTGTAACTGACATAACGAAAAAAACCTGCGCGCATTTCTTGGCTGAGTACTTTTTTGCTGGTGGCTACGGAGAGCAACACTTGGCCGGTCCTTACATCTACCGCGCGTAAGTAGATTGAAATAGCATCTTCACGGTACAGTTCAGATGCGCCAATACCAAAGTATTCCATACCAAAACCACCGGTTTTCACATTGGTATCGTAGCTAATTATACCGCCTTCTAAAATGATTTTTGCGGTGGTCAGTGGGGGGAGGTCTATCGCATTGGGTTGATCTGCTTGTGATGCACGAATGATTTTTCTCTCAGTTAATATATTTTGTAAACCTTCACGTTCTACAGGGATAAACCAGTCTGATTCGTGTAGTGCTTGCATTAAAATAGAGTTAGCTCCTTGAGTTACCGCGGTCGAAAATGAACTTACATTACCTTGTGGTTTATATTGCCCGGTTTGATCGCGAAAGGAGTACACAGATACGGCTATGCTGCCTGCAGGAGCAGGGAGTTGTTGTATTGCTTTAAATGTCTCAGTGGGTTCTAAACTACTTGCTAGCTCTTGTGAGGGAGGAATTAAATGGCCCATGTTACTGCAGGCAGATAAGAAAATAATCATCAATGTACTAAGTAATAATCTCATTAACTAAACCTCGGTACTTCAATAACTACAACGCTGCCATCAGTCGTATTTGTGATACGAACTGTAATCGAATCAACTGTGCTGGTAACTACTTGAATTTCGTAGTCGCCACTTAAAAAAATAGAGTCTTGGTTAAAAATACTTTCGTCGATATCTTCACCAAAGGCAATATCGGTGATCTCTCTTACCATACGATTTAGGTATGTGCGCTCAAGTGAGTCTTGAAATTTCTCCGCGTAGCTTTGCTCAATGATCGGCGCTTTATGTTTGTTCTGTGCTTGTGCTTTGTTGAGCAACATACTGGCATTGAGCGGGCTGCCACCAAAACTCGGGTTAATAGGCGTATACACGAGCTCTGTGGCAGATATTGATAAGGGAAATAACAGGGCTATTATTGTTGTTATATTTTTTATTGAGTAGGGGATCATTTTACCATCCATTTTTTGCCATATCAGGCGACGCTTTATGTAAATTAGAGCGCGCCATTGCATCCATTACACTGTATAAAGCGTGTTCCACACGCTCATCTATTGGCTCTAAACGACGGCCTAAATAGGTGATATATACAATTTGATTATTCATTACTAAGGTCAGTTGTGTGCCCGCACGAGGAAGTACTGTTTCTTTTATTTCGATATTAAAACCAGCAGTTGAAGGTAGATCGCGCCAAAGATTTGAAAATTCAAAATAAAATTGGTGACCAAAACGACTAATGCTGCGATCAAGCACTAGGCCATCTATTTCTAATTCCTCAGCACCTTGAGATAAGGCTGTGAATGTGGTTAAAAACAGTAAGCTTAGGGCTGTAATAAAGGTTTTCACTAACATCTGTTTCAATATGGGGGGCATGCCCCCCAATATCCCTATTCTTGGGTCACAGTAGCTGTGTTGTAATCACCTACTTGGGTGATGATCACAGAGCTATTAGAATTGGTAATATAGCCTTCGACCAAGTTACCGTTACCTACTTGAGATACTTCAAAGTTGATATTGTCACCACCAACAACAAATGCACCGCCGTCAATGCCAGCAACCATATTCATATCGCCTTGTTGGGCAATATCAATTGAGTGGTTGCTACCTTCCATAACTAAATCTATCGCATTTAGGTCGCCACTTTGTACAAAATCGACCGTGTTATTATTGCTGTCGATTACACTTGCAAAGGTGATAACTGCTTCGTTAGTGTTACCCAGTTGGTTGATATTAATATCATTATCGTTTGATGTAAGTGATGTGTCAGGGTATGAAGATTGGATCAATGCGGTGTTCATATCTCCAGCTTGCGCTAAATCAACATCATTGCCGTCACCATTAAAGTTAGCAATATGGGCGCTGTTTTCGTTACCAATTTGTGTGCTTGAAAACTCATTATCAGCACCCAGTATACCTAGGTAAGTTTCGTTCATTGCACCGTTTTGCATTACCGTTAGTTCGTTGTTATCACCGAGTACATCAACACCAACTTGATTATTATCTTGTTGCTGAGCAACAGAAAGCTGGTTGTCATTCCCGGCAAATAACTCTGAAGTGAACGTATTGCTGTTGCCTTCTTGATCGATAGCTAGGTCGTTATCGTTACCTTCAACAGCCGCGAATGATGCTGTATTCGAGTCACCCGCTTGCTCAATCTCTAAGCTGCTATCATCGCCACGCATAGATAAAGCGGTAACAGTATTGAAATTACCATCTTGATCGATCACAACTTCATTAGCATTACCAACGAGTTCATTGAGTGTAAAAGCGTTAAACAAGCCGTTTTGAGTCACTTCAATGGTGTTTTCGTCACCGCTGATGAGCGACAGCGTCGCTTCATTTAAAAGGCCCGCTTGTGATGCGCTAATTTGGTTACCACTGCCTTGCAAATCAAAGTTATAGAACCAATGGCCGCCATCTTGTTGGGTTACTTCAATATCGTTGCTGTCACCTTGAACTACGTTAATCGCTTCGTTATTAATACCAAAAAAACCAGTACCGTATTGCGCAACTGTTACGGTGTTATCATTGCCCGTAATATCAGATAATGCGCCATTAACCTCACCATCTTGAGTGTGACTTAATGTGTTGTTATTGCCAGTGGTGTAAGTTAACGACAAGTTTTGCAGTTGTTTTTGATCAACGCTAATGCTGTTGTTATCGCCTAAACTTGTTACGTTTGCTTCAAGGCCATCACCTTGCTGCGTGACTGTTACATCGTTACCAATACCTTGCAATGAGGTTTGTTCAATGGTGAGTATATTACCCATCGCAGTACTAGAAACTTGGCTTGCTAATACGGAGCTTGATTGATTTTTATCATCAATATTTGCGTGTGCAACAAAGCTTGAACTTAATGCAATTGCGATTGCACATGTTAATAATGATTTCTTTAACTTCATGATTTTTCCTTAACTTATAATTATTAAAGCGACTATTTCAGTGCTATTGAGCACCCAAACTAGCTGCGTTGTTGTATTTCAGCATGCCTTGCTGATTAAGTTTTGTGATATCAAGAGCAAAAAAGCTCACCCTTGCAAAAGAGAGTGAAGAGTGATGTTGATAACAGTAGCGCTGTGGTGGCAGTTGACTGCTCGCACTCGTTAGTAACCGTTATCAACGAATGATCACTGTATGGTGAATTGAAAAAGACTTAAATCATCTCTTTTTAGGGTTTTTAATTTGCTTTATTTTCAGTTGGTTATGGTTTTTATTGAGTGTATTTACCGATTTCATATAAAAAGTGGTAATAAATGATGGGATCAAGTAAACGCAGTATTTACTACTTTAACTCATAAAAATGAATGTGTTGTTAACAACTGAACCTGTAAAAATAGTGTTAATGACTGATTTTTTAGTGATTATGCGAATTTTTCTTGTGTGTTATGGCTTTTCTGTTCATTTATAAGGCTTGCCATGTGATATTTCAAAAGTAGTGAAGTTAGCAAATCTTAGTTGCATTTATGCGACAAGTTGATATTTCTAACTATGGATACAGAATATGAAAACTAAATTATCTATTTTAAGTTTGGCAATTTTGCCATGTTTAGCAGCAGCACAAGTGACGACTATGACCGCAGAGCCAACTGTTCGCGCTGCTGAAAATTCGTTGCTTGTAATGTATAAAAAAGGCACCTCGCAGGCTATGCGCAGCCAAGCTCGCAGTTTAGTAAAAGCAAAAGTGAGTGATTTAAATAAAGATGGGGTTGATGACAACTATGCGTCGATTCTATCGGGCCGCTTAGCTAAATTTGAAGTTGCAGGAATGAGCACCAAGCAAGCGATTAAATTGCTGCAAACTCATGCTGCGATAGAGTACGTTGAGCCTGATTATCGCGTAAGTATTGCAACGGCTCCTAACGATCCTGACTTTTCAAAGTTGTGGGGATTACACAATGAAGGCCAATCCGGTGGAACAAATGATGCTGATATTGATGCACTTGAAGCATGGTCGATTACAACCGGTGGCAAAGATGTTGTTGTGGGCGTTATCGATACTGGCGTAGATCACAGTCATAGTGATTTAACGGCAAACATGTGGATAAACCCGAATGAAATTGCAGGCGATGGCATTGATAATGATGGTAATGGATACATTGATGATGTGCATGGTATTAATGCTATTACTAATGTTGGTGACCCAATGGATGACCAAGGTCATGGTACGCATGTATCAGGGACAATCGGCGCAGCTGGTAATAACAATAACGGTGTTGTAGGTGTTAATCATGAAGCGGCGATTGTTGGCTGTAAGTTTTTAGATGCGTCTGGCTCAGGCTCTACATCCGATGCGATTAAGTGTATTGATTACATGGTGAGCTTAAAAAATGATGGTGTGAATGTTCGCGTACTGAATAATAGCTGGGGCGGTGGTGGTTTTAGCCAAGCACTTGCTGATGCGATCACTGAAAGTGAACAAGCCGATATTTTATTTGTTGCTGCTGCAGGTAATGATGCAGTAGATAACGACCAAAATCCAAGCTATCCGTCTAACTACGAACATGCAAGTGTATTGTCAGTCGCCAGTACGGATCGTAACGATAATATGTCAGATTTTTCTCAGTGGGGACTCGCGAGTGTTGATTTAGGCGCACCTGGCAGTGCTATTTTATCAACTGTTCCGAGTAATGGCTATGCAACCTACTCAGGCACATCAATGGCGACACCTCATGTTGCTGGGGTTGCTGCTTTAGTGCTTTCTATTAATCCGGATCTTACAACCAGCGAACTAAAACAGCTATTAATGGATAGCGGTGACGATAATGCTCAGCTGCAAGGTAAAACTGTTTCAGGTAAACGACTAAATGCGAATCAAGCATTAGAGCAAGCAGATCCAACACCAAGCTTTAAATTATCTGTCACACCAACTACTCAGCAGATCACGGCCGGTGAAACGGCAACTTATACATTCGAAATTGGCTCCATAGCAGATTGGAATGGCGTGGTTGATCTAGAGTTAGTGAGTGATTTAGCGCAGGCGAGTTTATCAGCAACAACCGCAATTCCGGGCGATACCGTAACATTAACGGTACCTACGTTAGAGTCAACCCAATGGGGAAGCTATAACTTTACTGTAAATGGCAGCTCAGGTGAACTTGCTAAGCAAAAGTCAGTAGGTTTATTGGTTGACCCGGTGGGCTTAAATGATTTCACTTACACAAATGAAACCCCTGTTGATATTCCCGATAACGATACAGCTGGTATCAGTTCAGTGATCACAGTAAATGATCCGCTGACTGTTTTTGCAACTCAAGCGAGTATTGATATTTCACATACTTACGTTGGTGATTTAATCGTTACGTTAACGTCGCCTAACGGAACAAGCTCTACATTACATAGCCAGTCAGGCGGTAGCGCTGATGATATAGTTCAAAGCTACTCTTTAGCTGATTTTAATGGTGAAGTGGCAACGGGTGATTGGGTATTACATGTTGAAGATACCTATGCAGCAGATTCAGGCACGCTGAATAATTGGTCGTTGACCTTTAGTGCCATTGGTGAAGTTAGCCCACAACCACCAGAGGCCGGTTTTGAGTTTGACACACAAGGCCTTGCAGTAAGCTTTACAGACACTAGCCGTGATGCAAATAACGATATCATGCAGTGGAGCTGGGACTTTGGAGATGGCGCTACGTCAACAGATGCAAGCCCAGCGCATACCTATGCGCAAGCAGGCAATTATGAAGTAAGCCTGATGGTCACTGATAGCGAAGGCAATACTGATACATCAATGCAAACAGTGGTTGTGAGTGATGTTGAGGTAGCGTTGAGCTTAGTACGTGCCAATAAAACACGCCTTAATACTATGCGCGTAGAGTTAAGTTGGCCACAAGTTGGCGAGCAAGCACTCAATGTATATAGAAATGGCGAGCTGCTTGGTACAACCGCAGACACAGGTCGCTATCGTGACTTTGCTCGTAATGCCACATTACCTGTATATGACTACCAACTATGTGTTACTGAAAATGTATGTTCGAACATTGTGACGGTTACATTCGAATAAGCTAGATAAATCTTAATTATCTACAAAGCTCTGCTATCCCCTGCAGGGCTTTTATTGCTTTGGTTTTATCTATTTATAAACTTGCGCCATTTAGCCTTTTAGCTGAACCCAGTGTATGGAGTGGGTGCTTGTAATGTCTTTTTAATCACTCTTAGACTTAAGTCTTATGCTTGACGCTAACTCATTCGAAACTACAGATTTTTCATCCTTTTCTTCACCAATGATATTCATTCTGGTGCATTAGATATTCACTTTTTATTGACATTTACCTATATAGAAGAGAATATGCTCGCTCTTTGGGCTAATGCCCAGATTGGTGAATGATGGGTTTAATTGCACAAAAAGGTGGCAAATGGCCAATAAGATAGAGCTAGTTATATTTGATTGTGACGGTGTTGTTATTGATAGCGAGGTACTAAGTGCCCGAGTGTTAATAGACATGTTGAGAGATTTCAATATCAATATAGACATGCATTATGTTCAGCGTCATTTTTTAGGTTGTAGCTTTAAATCAGTTAGCGAGAAAATAGCCACCGCTTTTGAGGTTAATTTACCACATCAGTTTGAGAGCGATTACAGGCACACGCTGGTTACTATGTTTGCAGAGCATTTACAGCCAACGGCAGGTATTAAGAACATATTGTTAAACTTAAATGTGCCATTTTGTATTGCAACTAGTAGCAGTTTACAAAGAACGCAAAAAGCATTACATGCAGTTAAATTTGACTCATTATTTACAAATATTTTTACCAGTGAAGAAGTTACTTTAGGTAAACCAGCGCCAGATTTATTTCTACATGCCGCAAATAAGATGGGTGTTTTACCGCAAAACTGTTTAGTCATTGAGGATAGTAGCGCAGGCATTCAAGCTGCAATAAGCGCAAATATGCCAGTCATGCACTATTTTGGCGGTCAGCATTTAGAGAAGGGTGTTAACCATGTACATATAAACTTCCCTGAAGTTGCATTGCTTGATCATTGGCAGTCGTTTTTTATTTCCCATCCAGAGCTTAAAAGTAAGTCGTTATTATGAAACAAAAATCAAACAGCGAATTAAAAAAACTAGAAGATGCTGCACGTGCAGCGTGGCTTTATTATGTGGCAAAAAATACACAAGATGAGATAGCGCAAAAATTAGATGTATCACGTCAATCTGCGCAACGACTGATTGCACTCGCTGTAAGCGAAGGCTTAATAAAAGTTAGATTAGATCACCCAATTACTCATTGTATGGAACTTGCCGAGCAGCTAAAAACAGCATTTAATTTATTAGAATGTGAGGTTGCACCAAGTGATCCTACTGATATTAATTCTACTTACGGCCTTGCACAAAGTGGCGCAAAAATATTAGAGCGTTATTTAAAATCAAAACAGCCCAAAACACTTGCCTTTGGAACAGGGCGTTCATTAAAAGCGTGTATTGAAGAGCTGCCTAACATGGATTGCGAACAGCATAAATTAGTCTCGATTGTGGGCAATATGATGCAAGATGGCTCCGCTTCAAAATTTGATATTGTGGTCAGTATGGCTAATCGTGTTAATGCTAAGCACTTCCCGTTACCTCTGCCTTTATTTGCACAAACACAAGCGCAAAAACACTTATTACACGACTTAGCTCCCGTGAAAAATATCTTCCAACTAGCTGCGAATGCTGATGCTACTTTCGTGGGAGTAGGTCATATGACAAAAAATTCCCCGTTATTGATGGATGGTTTTATTGAACCTGAACAACTGCAATCATTTCAAGACACTGGCGTGGTAGGTGAAGTTGTAAGTTGGCTTTATGACGAAAACGGTAAACTTATTAATAACGAGCTCACTCAGTGCTTATTGAGTGCGCCACTACAAATTAAGACAGATAAACCTGTTTTTGGTATTGCTGCTGGTCCGGAAAAAGTGACGGCTTTAATAAGCGCTTTGAAAGGTAAGCTGATTAATTCGTTAATTACTAATGAATATACAGCTGAACAAATTCTTAAACGTATTTCATAAAAATTAATAACACGCCTTAAATCGTTATTCGTACAAGGGTACGAACAATGGTATGGGTATAGGAAGTGATAATGACAACACATCAAAACACACCTAATTTTAGTGAGGTAAATGAGGAGCAGCTACCGGTTGCTCAACATAAGCTTCATGGCTGGAAGCACTTTGCTGGGCTATATGCCGGTGAGCATGTTGCAGCAACTGAGTTTGTAATAGGTGCAACATTTGTGGCTCTGGGTGCCTCAACAATGGATATATTACTCGGTTTACTAATTGGTAATTTACTTGCCATGTGTTCTTGGTGGTTGATCACTGCACCCATTGCAGTAGAAACTCGTCTGAGTTTATATAACTACTTAAACAAAATTGCTGGTAACTCAATGACCAAGCTCTATAACTGGGCTAACGTGGTTATTTTTAGTGTGATATCAGCGGCGATGATCACGGTATCTTCCACCGCGGTGCGGTTTTTGTTTGATATACCCGCGCAGCTTGACTGGTATCCAAATAGCTTATCGTTTGTAGCCATTGTTTTAGCCGTTGGCTCTATCGTGGTGTTTGTCGCTATGTATGGTTTTTCTACGGTTGCTGACTTTTCAAAACTGTGCGCGCCGTGGCTATTTGTTATTTTTGTGGGTGGCTCGTTTGTGCTTTTTCCTGAGTTATCAAATCACGTATTGGGGTCAACCACATTATCAGGGTTTAGTGACTTTATTGCGATAGGCGACGCTTCAATTTGGACAGGAACAAATGCTGATGGTGAAAAAGGCATTGGTCTGTTAGAAGTGATTGGCTTTGCATGGGCTGCTAATTCAATTACCCACTTTGGTTTAATCGACATGGCTATTTTTAGATTTGCGAAACGCAAAAGCTATGGTTTGTTCTCTGGTGTGGGCATGTTTTTTGGTCATTACTTAGCGTGGATCTCTGCGGGTATTATGGGCGCAGGTGTTGCGGTATTACTAAAAACAACGATTTCATCACTGGATCCGGGCGACGTTGCATACCATGCATTAGGTTGGACTGGTTTTGTGATTGTTATTATTGCTGGTTGGACAACAGCTAACGCAAACCTTTATCGTGCAGGCCTTGCAGCGCAATCCATATTTGTTAATCAATCACGTGAACGCACAACCGCTATTGTTGGTGTGGTCACCGTGATTATTGCGTGTTTCCCATTTGTATTTTCACAAATGCTACCGCTACTTACCTACGCTGGTTTATTAGTTGTGCCTGTGGGCGGCATTGTATTTGCTGAGCATGTGTTATTTCCTAAAATTGGCTTAACACGTTATTGGGCTAAATATAAAAATATAACTCGCAGTGTACCTGCCATTGCTTCTTGGGCTGCTGCATTGGTCTTTGGTTTTGGTTTAAATGCGCTTGATGTGATGTCGTTTTATTATTTATTTATTCCTACTTGGTTTTTTACCATCGTTATATACACCGCCTTAGCTAAAAAATATGGCGCTGATGAAGATTACAGCGATGCAATTATTGCAGATGAACAAGAATTAAAAGCAATTAAGGCGTATCAGCAAGATGCAGCTAAAACCCTTTCACCTGTTGTTATTGACTCATCAGTGTTTACGAAAGTATTGAATGCGATATCAACATTATCATTAATCACTATTTTTATTTTTGCCAGCCAAGTGATGTTTTTTAGCGACACTATGAGCATTTATAAAGATAACAAATCACTTTTTGAAATAGTGTGCTTCATCTGTACGCTTCTATATTTTGCAACTGCTTACTGGTCGCTCAAGCGCCATAAAGCATTGAATACCTCATCGTAAATCTGTTTAGTAAGGCAACGATATGACCAAATTACAACACACACAAGCTCATACTACTGAGCTAAATCAGCACAATATTGCTTCATTATCGAATATTGTTGATGTTCCTACTTACGATCGTAGCAAAGTTAAAGCAGGTATTGTACACATAGGTGTGGGCGGCTTTCACCGTGCGCATCAAGCAGCTTATATAAATGAGTTGCTTAAAACCCCAGGGAACGAGCAGTGGGGAATTTGTGGTGTTGGTCTGTTAGAAGCAAACCGTGGTTTGCGAGATGTTCTGGCCAAACAAGACAATCTTTATACACTTACTATTAGGCATCCAAATGGGCGTGTTGAAAACAAGGTTATAGGTTCAATGGTGGAGTTCTTGTTTGCACCTGAAAGCAAACAAACGGTTATTGATAAAATGGCTCACCCAGATACAAAAATTGTCTCGTTGACCATTACGGAAGGGGGTTATAATTTACACCCAGCTACCGGCGAATTTGATTATTCCAACCCCGATATTATTCATGATATTGCTAATCCATCAGAACCAATTACTGCTTTTGGTTATATAACTGCGGCGCTTAAACTACGCAAAGAGCAAGGCCTTGCGGCATTTACAGTGCAATCGTGCGATAACATTCAACATAACGGACACGTTACGCGAAAAATGTTATTAGCCTTTGCCCATAAACAAGATGCTGAATTAGCGCATTGGATTGAGCAACATGTTGCATTTCCTAATGCGATGGTTGACCGTATTACGCCCATTTCAAAACAATCTGATATTGATTATGTGAGCCAAACCTACGGTCTAACAGATGGTTGGCCAATTACGTGTGAGTCTTTTACTCAATGGGTTATTGAAGATTCGTTTAGTAATGGTCGCCCTAACTGGGATACTGTTGGTGCGCAGTTTGTCAGCGATGTAACGCCTTATGAAAAAATGAAAATTCGTTTATTAAATGCGGGTCATTCAGTACTTGGGTTGTTAGGTGAACTTCATGGTTACAGTACTATTGATGAAACTGTATCCGATCCATTATTTGCTAAATACCTCCGTGCATTTATGGATTTAGAAGTAACACCTCTGCTGGATGAGCTTCCTGGTATTGATCTTGATAGCTACAAAGATACTTTAATCGAGCGTTTTGCTAACCCAAATATTAAAGACAGTCTTGCGCGTATTTGCTCACAAAGTTCAGCAAAATTACCTAAATTTTTAATCGCAACTATCAGTGACAATCTTATCCAAGAGCGAGATATATCATTGGCCACATTAGTGATTGCAAGTTGGTGTCTATACAGTGATAAGGGTGTAAATCAACAAGGTGAAACGCTTGAAATTCATGATGATATGGCTCAAGAGTTAAACGCCGCGGCTAAGTTAACTACAATAAAGCCGACGTCATTTATTGAACTTGAAAGTCTTTTTGGTGACTTAGCCGAAAATGAAGAGTTTATCAGCCAGTATACTCATTCAATAACCGCAATTTATGCACCTCAGAGCCAAATAAAAGATGTAATGGCAGCCACCTTAGCTAAAAAGGGTAAATAAAATGAGTGTATTGATAAAGCAAAAAGTAGCCAGCGATTTAACTATTAGCTGTTTTGGTGAAGTTTTATGGGATTGCTTTGACTCAGGTAAGCGATTAGGTGGTGCGCCTTTAAACATGTGCGTTCGCATAAATGCATTGGGTATTAAAGCAGATATGATAAGCGCGGTAGGTAATGATGAGCTTGGTCATGAATTGCTAGGTGAAATAGCCGCTAGGGGCGTTAGTTGTGACTACATCGCAGCAAACAGCAAGCCGACAAGTATTGTTGAAGTGACACTCGATAATAGTGGTAGTGCAAGTTATACCATTGTCGCTGATACGGCATGGGATAACATTGCTTTAACCGATAAATTAGTCAACAAAGTGTCTACGGATGATGTATTTGTATTCGGTAGTTTAATTGGCCGCAGTGCTCATTCTTACGCTACTTTACAGCAACTACTTGAGGTGGCGAACTTTAAAGTATTTGATGTTAATCTTCGTGCTCCTCATTATAAGCTTAATACTTTGATAGAGCTTATGAATAAAGCAGACTTTATAAAGCTTAACGATGATGAGCTTTATGAAATAGCAAAAGCGATGGGATGTAAGTATCACTCACTTGAACAAAATCTCGCGTATATTGCTGAGCACACCAACACTGATTATTTGTGTGTCACAAAAGGCAGCCATGGTGCTTTACTTACGATTAAAGGGGTTAATTACTACAACTCTGGCTATTTAATCAATGTGGTTGATACTGTGGGTGCTGGGGATTCATTTTTAGGTGCGCTTATATATCAACTGTGTAGTAGTAATGATCCTCAACACAGCGTTGACTTCGCATGTGCTGTAGGGGCAATGGTTGCAGAAAGTCAGGGGGCTACGCCAATTTTAAGTCATCAACAAATTAATGAGTTTATGGATCCTGTGTGATCTAGATGCTATTTAGAAAGCGGTTTTATTAACCGCTTTTTTGTTGCCTATGATTTGTGGGTACGAGTACTTTGTACCAATATATTTTGCAATATTATCTTATAGTCTTATTGTTTATCAAGCCAAGCACTGATAACGTGCGGCGATTGTTCACGGATTGAAAAGCGGAGCGGCCGACAACACGCTCTAATACACTCATACAAAAAGAGAAACGTGCTAATGATAATCTTTTTTATCTGTCTAACTATTTTAATACTGGGCTATAAGTTCTATAGTCCTTTTGTAGAAAAACAAGCAGGTATGGACTCGACTGTAGCCACACCACAAACGCGTTTTAGCGAAGGTGTTGATTATGTACCGATTCATCCAGTTCGTGCATTTTTAATTCAGTTTTTAAATATCGCCGGTGTGGGCCCCATTTTTGGTCCCATACTTGGTGCATTATACGGGCCAGTTGCCTTGGTCTGGATTGTATTGGGTAATGTACTTGGTGGTGCCGTACATGATTTTTTCTCGGGTGTAATGAGCATCAAAGAAGATGGCAAAAGTTTACCTGAGATAGCTGGTAAGTATTACAATGTGGTATTTAAAGGCTTTATGTTAATTTTCACCGCCATGCTGCTGTTTTTTGTGGGTGTGGTGTTCATCATGAGCCCTGCTGGCCTGTTGAGTAATTTGGATTTATTTAAAGATACCTTTTTAGCAAATAATACTTTTTGGGTGTTGGCTATTTTAGCGTATTACTTTTTAGCCACTTTATTACCAATTGATAAAATAATAACGCGCTTTTATCCAATCTTTGGTTTATTGATGATTGTGATGACGGTGGCGGTTGCCGTCTCATTATTAATGAATGCACCACATCTACCAGTGGCAGGTGATTTTTTAGCATACTTTGAAGCGGATCATGCGCATGATTTCTTATCACCAAACCCTGATGGCTTGCCAACTTGGCCATTGTTGTTTATTACTATTACATGTGGTGCGATTAGTGGCTTCCATTCAACGCAAGCACCTATTATCGCGCGCTGTTTAACCAACGAAAAATACGTACGTCCAGTTTATTACGGCGCAATGATGTGTGAAGGTATTGTCGGTTGTGTTTGGGCACTTGCAGGTATTGCAGCATTCCCTGAAGGCTATGAAGGCTTAAAATCAATGCTTGATTTAGGTGGCCCGGGGCTGGTGGTTAATCACATTGCCAATAGTTACTTAGGTGTGCTGGGCGGGATTATGGCTATTATCGCTGTTGCGGTATTCCCAATCACTTCAGGTGATACGGCGTTTCGCTCACTACGCTTAACTGTGGTTGATGCCTTTAATATTCCACAAAGTTTACGCAACCGCTTATTGTTAGCAGTGCCAATTTTGACGATAGCATACTTTATGACAAAGCTTGATTTCTCATTAATTTGGCGCTATTTCGCGTTTTCAAATATGTTGTTATCGACCAGTGTATTATGGCTTGCAACTAAGTATTTATTTGACCGTGGTGCGTTCCACTGGATTGCCAGTGTACCTGCAGTAATTGCCACCGCAGTGACTCTTTCATACATAATGACTGCGGCCATAGGCTTTAACTTATCAAGTGATTTTGGTAAGCCAATTGGTATCGTTGTTGCTGTAGTCGGCCTGATAGGGCTTGTTATAGTGAACTCAAAGCATAAAAAATCGTTAGCGCAGTAATTGCTAATAAATATGAAAAAGCGAGCAATCACAGCTCGCTTTTTTGTAAATTATGTGGTGAGACAATTATCATATATATCTTTAAACCAAAGTTATAATTGTATTTAAAATACGTTTATAACTGATATTAAAAGCTGATATCGTGATACGGCTAATTGAGATGCTAAACTACAATATTTTCTAACAAGATAGTTTTACTGTTCTAGTAAACCTGAAGAACCACAATAAAATTAGTTAACATGCCAAATATTCTAAACACAGACGATAATTATAAAAATACCAACAAAAACTTGGTGAGTGTTTTTAACGTTAGCTTGCCCACCTTATTCCTAGTTTGTAAATCACACCTACGCAGAGTATAGCATTTCATGCACTGAACCTGCTGTCATTGCAATTAAATTAATCAATCCAAAAGTACTGCCTTTTTGTAAAACTAGCATATTGATATGCGTTAATAATATATAAAATATATTGTATACAATGATAATTAAATGTTACAAATAAGTTTCAGGCACCCCTTTTGG
Organism: Pseudoalteromonas sp. APC 3893; assembly: GCF_030408095.1. NCBI lineage: Bacteria > Pseudomonadati > Pseudomonadota > Gammaproteobacteria > Alteromonadales > Pseudoalteromonadaceae > Pseudoalteromonas > Pseudoalteromonas sp. APC 3893. The sequence goes on along the minus strand of NZ_JASDCD010000021.1, from coordinate 26,153 downwards.
GTTGAAAGATAAAAAATAATTAAAGGTATATTATGAAAATTAACACATTGATTTTGGCTCTTCCTATATTAGGTATGAGTTCTGTAACGCTGGCAAATACGTTGAGTGAACGAACTTTTAAGCCCCAGCCTGCTGTCATTGAACGAGTACACCATCATGGTGTTGAGGAGCACCACAATGAAAAGGCGCCGATTGCTCAGGTAGAAAGTCAGCCATCGCTTTTTAGCGCACGCATTATGAGTCATCAGGCTGCTGCTTTAAGCTGTGATTTAAATGCATTGGCTAGTGCAAATACATCGAGCATTATCACTGAAATAAAAAGCCAAGGTACAAGTTGTATTAATGAGTTATTTAGTGCCTCAGCGTCAATACAAAGCCAAGTGTTTACATCAGATAAAATGTTCGCTGTTGCAAATCATGCAAAGTCACTTTCGCAGACTTATGTAGGAGGTGGAGACGTTGAGCTTGAAGCGTTATTTTTATATTTACGTACAGGGTTTTATGCTGAATTTTATAATGACAATGTGAGCCTTGCTACTTGGGTAACAACCGCTGTAGTCGGTGCGATAGATGCATTTGTTGCTAATAGCCATTTTTATGATGACAACGATGGGCACGGTAAAACGTTAAATGAAGTGATAATTACAATGGACAGTTCAGAGCAGCAGCATCGCTATTTGAACGTTGTAAAACAATGGCTAACACGTTTTAATGAAAGCTATGCAACCAAATGGAATATTCGTGGTGCAGTGAATGGTATCTTTACCTTACTGTATCGTGGGCAATGGAATGATGCGTTTGTCACAGCTGTGGGCACAGACACAGATTTAGTTACAAAACTTAATGCGTTTACGCAAAAACAATGGATGATTGGCTCGGATGCACAGTTTCTTATCGTTAACGCAGCCAGTGAATTAGCTAGGCTCAAGCAATATTCAAATACCTCAATTCAAACAACGGTTGATAATGGCTTAAAAGCAATTTTTAGTACTTATAGCAGCTTTGGCTATGGAGATGCTGTTTGGCTTGCGGCGGCAGACTCTGTAAGTTATTACACTGATTGTAATGATTATGGTATTTGTGGTTTTGTGGATGATCTTATTACACAAGCTTTATCGCAAAGCTATAGCTGTAGTAGCACTATTAAAATTCGTTCGCAAAACATGACTGCTATACAGCATGCGGCAGCGTGTGATGCAATGGGCGCTGAAGAAGGATTATTTCATACTAAGTTAGCAACGAATAACACCCCCGTTGCAGATGATAATAACAACTTCTTGCAAGTTAATATTTTTGATAGCAGCGATGATTACGGTAAATATGCAGGCGCAATCTTTGGGATCAATACCGATAATGGCGGAATGTATTTAGAAGGTGACCCATCAGTAGTAGGTAATCAAGCAAACTTTATTGCCTATGAAGCAAGTTATGCCAATGCAGAGCATTATGTATGGAACTTAGAGCACGAGTATGTTCATTATCTTGATGGACGGTTTGATTTATATGGTAATTTCAATTCCCCTACTGAGGATATTGTTTGGTGGTCTGAAGGTGTTGCAGAGTATGTTGCAAATCTAGATAACAATGATGCTGCTAAAAATACTATTAGTGATGGCTCGCGTTATACCTTAGCGCAAGTGTTTGCCACCACTTACGACGGCTTTGATCAAGACCGTATTTACCGCTGGGGCTATTTAGCCGTACGCTTTATGTTTGAGCGTCATAATGATGAAGTAAATGCCATGCTAGCACATACCCGAGTGGGCGACTGGAGTGCTTATAAAGCTAAAACGGTACAGTGGGCAAATAGTTATGAAAATGAATTTGTGCAATGGTGCGATGATTTAGTGGCAGGCACGCCAACAAACAGTTTGCCTATAGCGCAAATAAATGGCCCATACTCAGGTGTACAAAATAGTGAAATGAGTTTTACGAGCAATGGTAGTATAGATAGCGATGGCTCAATTGTAAGCTACCAATGGGATTTTGGTGATGGCAGTGCATCAAATACAGCAAATCCATTTCATACATACACGAGTGCAGGCGAATACAATGTAAGCTTAACTGTTGTTGATGACGAAGGTGCCAGTACATCTGTGACGACGACTGCAAGTATCGAACAAGATAACAGCGGTGGTGATAGGGTACTGCAAAATGGTCAATCAGTTACTGTAAATGGTTTACAGGACGAGCTTCAGTATTTCACTTTTGTTGTTCCGCAAGGCGCAAGCGAACTTACATTCAGTATCGCTGGTGGTACAGGTGATGCCGATTTATATGTTAGTTATGAGGCCACACCAAGCGAAGCGATTTATGATTGTCGTCCATATGTTGGTGGTAACAATGAGCAATGTGTTATTGAACCAGCCGAGCAAGGAACATATCAAATAATGCTACGCGGATATAATGCGTTTGATAATGTAGCGCTTACGGCATCGTTTACGCAAGCAACATCAAATGTCCCCGATGTATGTTCGACTCAAGGAAGCCGTAGTAATGGGCGTTTAAATGATGGTGAAGTGATTTGCTTAGGTAACAGCGACCCAATGTGGTTTAGTATTGCCGATGTGCAAAGCCAAAATGGTATTTCAATTACAACAGCAAATGGTTCAGGCGATATCAGCTTAAGCTACGCTGCAAGTGGCTGGCCTAATGGCAGTAATGAAGTAGCGCAGTCTAATAATAGTGGCAATGCTGAATGTATTTATATCTCAGCTCAGAATGAATATTGGGGTTATCTAAAAGTGGCTGGAAATAGCAATGGCGCAAGTTTGGTGGTTGATTTTAATAGCCAAGGTTGCCGTTAATAACACTTTATTTTAAGAGGTGAAATTCCTACACAAAGCCCATGAAAATGGGCTTTGTGTTTAATGTATTTTAGCGTCTATAAACCGCCAGTGGGTGAGATGTACTTAATGACACATGTACTTTATCGCCAGGATTTACGACCACTTCATGACTTACTCGGCTGGTAACCAATGTTTTACAACCAAGCTGTACAGCGCATAAACGACTGCCGCCTTCAAAGCGTACCCATACTACAACCCCATTATTACCAGTTTCACCTTGGACTAAAACAACGTCGTCTGGGCGTAGCAGTACGTCGACATCACCAAGCTCACAATCAATGCCGTGTGCGGGAACATTTCCGATATCTGTGCGGGCTATACCTTGATTAAATTGACCACGAATAAAGCTTGCCTCACCTAAAAAGCGTGCAACAAAACGGTTGCTTGGCATACTAAAACAGTGCTCTGGGGTATCGAGTTGTTGGATTTTACCTGCTTGTAAAATACCGACACGGTCACCAATAGATAGCGCTTCTTCTTGGTCATGGGTGACCCAAATAGCAGGAACGCCAGCTTCTTTGAGTGCATTACGGATATCCCAGCGCAGCATGTCTTTTAATGCCGCATCTAGGTTAGAAAGTGGTTCATCAAGTAATACAAAATCAGGTTGGTGGGCGAGTGTACGAGCAAGAGCGACCCGTTGTTTTTGCCCTCCAGAGAGCGTTGCAGGCTTTTTATCACGAAAGTCGTCAAGGCCGAGTAATTTTATCCAGTGATCGGCAATGGCGGTGTCTTTCAATCTAAAACAGATATTTTGCACCACGGTTAGATGTGGGAATAGGGCAAAATCTTGAAACACCATACCGACACTTCGCTTTTCTGGCGGAACTGTTAGTTTAGGTGTCGCTTTCCATTTAGCGAGTTTGATTTCTCCCTCACTGATAGGTATAAGTCCTGCAAGTGCTTGCAATATAGTACTTTTACCACAGCCCGTAGGACCAACGAGCATGAGAATTTCACTGTTTTCGAGCGATAAGTCGAGCTCGCTCACTACGCGGTTAGTGCCATAATCTATAGACAACTGGCTTACAGATAGCATTTAAATTTAAATCCTCAGTGTTCGAGTTGGTTACGTTTTTCGCCAGACATCATAATAGCTAACCCGCATGCAGAAATCACCACTAATAATAGACCGGGTATCGCAGCTCGACCAAAATAGCCAGCTTCGTAAACACGCCACAAATAAGTTGATAGGGTTTCAAACCCTGTTGGTCCAAGCAGCAGGGTGGCCTCTAATTCGCGCATTGATTCTAAAAATACCAATGCAGCACCGGCAATAATACCACGCATAGTCAGCGGTAACGTGATACGTGTAAACGCTTCGCGTGGACTTGCACCAAGTACTCGGGCAGATTTAACCAAACTTGGGTCGAGGTGTTCAGTGCTAGTACGCACAGAGCCTACTGCCAATGGCAGAAAACGCAGCATATAGGCAATAATTAAAAGCCCCAGTGTTTGATATAAAAACGGTAGTTGCAGGCCGCCATACACCAACGCGGTACCCATTACTATTCCGGGAATACCAAAGCCAAAATAAGTCACACGCTCCATCACGCGGCCCGCTTTACCACTAAGCGCCGCATGAGCAACGGGAATGGCAACAATCACAGCCACTACAGCAGCGATGGCTGATGCATACGCTGAGTTCCACGCAATACTAAAATCAAATGAACTATACCCATCACGGGCGAGCCACAGAGAAAATATTGCTAAAGGTAAGCCAATTGCCAACAGTAACACGGGGGCAAAAGTGGCAAACATAGCGCCAAGTTGCCATTTATTAGGGAATAAGGTTAATGCTCTTCCATGGCGCTCGCTGGCTGTTTTAATTTGTGATTCTATTAACAGTAAAAACCCAACGATTACCAATAGTTGCAGTGACAACATGGCTGCGCGGCTCAGTGCAAAGGCATTATATTCAACGTAAATAACCCGTGTAAATGTATCAAGGCGCATCATGGCGGGAGTACCAAAGTCAGACAAGGTATAAAGCGCGACAAGTAAAGAGCCAGCTGCAATACCATTGATAACACGGGGTAAAATAACTTTAAACACACTTTGCGTCATCGACATACCCAACGTACGTGCAGCATTGACCATACTGGCATCAAGGCTAAGCAAAGAAGAGCGAGTGGTCATCATGACAAATGGGAAAGTATAAAGTGTCATAACAATGGCTGCGCCACTTAAGCCATCCATTGCGGGAAGTTCAATCCCCAAAAGGTTATGTATTTCGCCGCCAGAGCCAAAAGCAGCGTACAGTGTGAATGCGCCGATATAGCTTGGAATAGCTAAAGGGGCGGCAAAAAAGACCAGCCAAAACTTTTTAAAAGGTAGATGTACGTAGGCGCTAATAAACGCTAATGGCACGCCAATTAAAATAGAGCCAATCACGGTCAACACCATCAAAGAAAGGGTGTTACCTAAAATTTTTAAGTTATGGCTATCAAAAAAAGAGCTGGCGTCAGTTGCCAGCGTAATTAAAATAAAAATAGGAGCCAGTGTAATGAGCGCTGCAAGCAGCGCCATTGGGTAAGAAGCCGGTAGTCGCATTACAATACGCCGCTATTACGCATCAAATCTATGGTTGGCCGTAAATCAGCTAACTGAGTAAGGTCAATTTTAGGAGGAGAAACACTGGCTAAAGAAGGAAGCCCTTTTGGTTGGTCAACGCCATTAACGAGCGGGATTTCATACGCTTCACGGGCTAAGTAACCTTGTACTTCACTACTTAAAAGGTAACGCATAAAGTTAGTTGCCAGTGGGTCTTCGTTTAAAGCCAAAATGCCTGAAGCATTGACTAAGCAACCGGCATCTTGCTCTGTAAAAGCAAGATCAAGCTTCGCATCAGGCTTGCCTGATTTTAAGCGTAATGTGTAGTAATGATTAGCGAAACCAATGTCTACTTCACCGCGTTCAACAGCCATTACTACACCTAATTCACCGGCGTAGGTTTTTGAGCGTTTTTTGACTTTTTTCAGCCATTTAGCTGTTTTATCATCGCCTTCGAGTATACGCATTGCGGTAACAAAAGACTGAAACGATGCATAGGCTGGTGCCCAGCCAATACTTAGGTCGCTATCTGTAATTTCCATAATACTGGTTGGAATTTGCTCTTTAGTTAAACGTGCTGTGTTATAAGGCAGCGTACGGATGCGCCCCGTTACAGGTGCCCAATCTTTATAACGAAATTGTGGTTGCAATTGCGCTGACAAATCACTGGGTAGTGGTTGCGCTAAACCTGCATCGGACACCAAGCCAATCGCACCCGAATCAACAGCCCAAAATAAATCAGCTCTACGAACCCCAGCTTTAGCTTCAGCTACAATAGTATTAGCTAAAGCGGCTGTAGGGCCGCGGCGAATGTTTAATTTGAAGTCAGGATTCTTATTTTCAATTGCCTGTAGCACATTTTCATATAAACCGCCCTCACCACGGCCTAAATACAAGGTCAATTGACCTTTTAGCTTTGGTAAATCATCAACGGATACAGGGTTTGCTATGCTGGCAGCTAGTGCGTGAGAAAGAGGCAATGGTAAAGAACCAATCGCCCCTAACGCAGCTAGGCCTTGTATAAAGGTCCTACGCTTCACTTAAAATACATCCTTACGTGCTTTTTCCGCTTCTTCAAGCAATACTTTAGCGCGGTCTAATTTTGTTTGCATGTCAATGATAACGTCGCGTACTTGGTTTACACTTTTGTTATCTGAAATTGCTTTTGGCAATGTCACGTTAAAATCTTTTTCTAGCACTTCAACGAGTTTCGCGTCTTTGGCGATTAATGTTCCTTCAACACCTTCAAACAAGTGTAGGTATGTATCGTGAACAATGCTCGTAGCTTCATCGCTTAAACGTTCAGCATATTTAGCTACAACGCGATCAAGTTTATGTTTAATTTCATCAATGGTGGCACTTTGTGTCATGCCTTCAGTCGCGGTTGTAGTAATGTTGTCTAACAACCCTTTTTGCTGAAATTGTGCCGCAAGTTTAACAGCACCAAGGCCTTGCCACAATGCAGAATCCATCGCAGCTTGCTGTTTACGGGCTTCGCTAGCTGGTTTATTGTTATCAATGGCCATTTTTACACCATAAATACCTTGCCAGATAGATGCATAAACAGGTACGTAGTTTGTTTCAATTGCGCTGTGGAACTTAACTGATTCCCAGTATTCAATTAAATCATCACTGTTAACGGCTTTTGCGCCTTTGCTTTCGTAATCGCTAACCATAGTGTCGACTTTACCGATCATCCATTCAACTTCTTCAGAATAATCTTTAATATTCGCTTGGAGATGGTTTACGTGCTCGCCAATTGGGCCATTAGCAAATACAGGTTGTGCCACAAAAGTTGACACTAAAAGAAGGCTTACACCTAACGTTGTTGCTGATTTAAATAATGAATTCATACTGAGGATCCGAAATGGTAATTGTAAATGATAGCCATTATCATATCCGTAATAATGGTCAAAATCAATATACCTAAATTTACACTTAAAATCCTATTTTTTCTATGTTTTTAAATAGCTTAAAAAAGGTAGGTACAACACAGTAAGCTATTTATCATTCAGATTGTTACAAGGTTGGTGGTATTTTGTACGAAAGTTACAAAGTTATACATTTAATTTGGTACATCATCGAAGTTTATGTACGCTTCAAGTTGCTTGTAAACAACTTGAAGCGTTTATTATTACTGTGTTAAATCGACGTATTTGACTATTCTTATTGCTTCACCATCCACATCTAATTGTGCAGTCATGGCTAAGCGTGTCAGCTCTGTGCTTATAGGTAATTCAAAGTGATAGGTTTTGCTCTCATATGGCGCTATCTTTACTGTTTGTTGCAGTGTTTTAATCGCTAAAGGTTGTGAATCAGAAGTTGCCGAAAGTGTGAGTTTACCTTGTGTTTTTCCTGAATACGGACCTGTAAGCGTTATATCAAGCACTGCGATTTCTTTGTTGCTTTTACTATATTCATATTGCATGTCTACCCCATTAAAAGGTGTTGTAGATTCACTTAAGGTCGATTTATAGTTTAAAGACTGCCATTGCAGTTTTTGTGCAATCACAAGTTTTTTTGCGTCTGGTACGTGTTTTAAATCAAGGTTATGAATGCCAGGTTGAATGACTTTATTAATTTGCTGAGTAGCGATGACATTTTCTTTTTTATCATAAAATTGCACATCAGCTGCAATCTTTAGCGCGAAGCTAGTGGGGTTATCGATTCTTAAAAACGGTGCTTCGTTGTTGAGATAAATATTTGCATCAATACCAGAGAGAGCTTGGAAACCTGCATTGCCTAAACGCTTTATGTAATCGTTAAAAATCAAGTTAAGCTCAGTAGTGATCATTTTATGTTGACTCTGTTTCGGTATTTTTTGCATCAGGTTGCTCAGTTCAGACTCACAACCTGCAAGCTGCAATACATGTTGCTGGCATGTTTTGAATAGGCGGCTTAGTAAATTATAGTTTTTAAATAACCATGGGTTAGTTATGCCTGCGTTTGTTGATGACTTATTGTCAGGTAATTTAGAGTTATATAAATAAGGGGTGATTAAGTGGTTATTATTTTTGCTTAGTAAGCTTATTTTTCGTGGGCTCAATGCTGCCATTAACCTGTTAGCTGTTGACAGCGTTACTTGTTGCTCGATTAGGCTATTTTTTTGCGCAGTTAAAGTTATTTTTAGTTGCGTGGCTTCTAAAGATAGCTTGATACCGAGAGAGCTGTTTTCAATTAAGGCCGCTCTAATCTCAGGGGTTAAACCAACCTGTAATGAGGTAAAATCATCGATGTTTTGTGCACTAATGTGCAGGTGTTCGCCATCGACTATTAGAAACTTAAGTAATTGATCATCGTTTATTTTTTCTTTACCAATAAAGCGTGCTCGGTATTGTTGGTTGTGATTGCTGCGCTTTGCTTGTAAAGCAATACCTACTTCACTTCGGTGTATCTGTGAAGGTATAAAGTTTATTAATACCCCGACTTGGTTTTCATCTAAGGTATTTATTAGTTCACTCGGTGTTGGTGCAGGGAAGTCCATCACTGGATGCGTTGGTGTTTTTGTTGGATTAATATCTAAGCGAGATAAGCTATTTGAGTCAGTATTACGTAGCCAATACGCCGCACCATCTTGTTCCCATGGGCCAGATACTATATGAAAGCTTGGTTGAATATTTTGTACAAATTCGGCAAAGCCTTTTTCTATTGCTTGCCAATCTTTAAAGGTTTGTTTAAGTAACGAATTTGCGGTTGAGAGGGTGGCTTCACTATGAGGGTTGGCTAGTCTAAGTTGCTGTACAAAATAAGCAAAAAACTGCGCGCGTTCAGGTGAACTTAAAAGGTAGTGAACAATAAAAAAATTAAGACCGCGTTTAAGTGCAGGATCATCGTTAATTTGTTCAATAGTGGGTTTGTTTGCGCTGTAATATTGTTTTAATCCTGTTTCGATATAATTCATTGGCGCGCGATCAAATACCATCACGGTTAATTGTTTTCGCGTTGGGTCGTAAACATGATGAGCAACAGAATCAGCCAAGCCTTCGGTGATCCAATTGGGTGCCCAGGTTGAATGGCCGTTTAATGCCATATGAAATGCATGCATAGTTTCGTGGATCACGATATACCGCTGATGATGCTCTCGGTGGCTAGGAAAATTGTAACCTGCTCGGTTATAAAACATGGTTTCGCCACCGGCGGTTTTATGCACCCCACGTAAAAAACCATCATCAAGCATGGCTTCTTTTACTCTTGCGCGGCTACTGCCATATACAACAGCGATTCGTTGGCGCTCAATATTCGGTGGCTCCATGCCAAATAGCGCCACATAGTGTGGGTAAGCCATTTCTAGTAATTCTAAGTACAATTTTACTTTTTCTGATGGAAGATCACTTTTTAGCGCAAAGTGTTTGCTTATCCACCAATTATAGCCACGGCTATTACCTATTTTGCCATCGCTATATGTGTAAGGAATGGTTTTTCCTAAAAACTCAATATCCATATGGTTGAGCGTGCTGGTATAACCTTGCACTGTGATGTCAGCTTTTAAGGTTTCTGCAATTAACGGATCATTACTGTCAGTTGCAGCCTCTTTTGGTTGCGGTTGACATGCCACTAAGAAAATTACGAGTAGAACAAGAAAGATGTTTTTTATCATTATGGTTGTTTTGTTTGTATATTGTATGCAATATAAGATAAAGCGTTTAATTTAAAAAGTAAACTATGAATAATAATCAACCATTAAAATCATCATGTCAGTCACATACAGATACTTATAATAAGCCGGGCAGGCTTGGTTTTGGCTTAGCGTTTTATATAGCCAACGTCATGGAAATATTTGAACGTTTAGCTTGGTACGGCTTTTTTGCTGTGTCATCGGTTTACATGACTACGCCAGTAGAGCAGGGGGGAGTCGGGTTTAGTGATGCGCAGCGTGGCGCGGTGCAAGGGATCATTCCTTTTTTTTTATACTTGTTACCTGTGTTCACCGGGGCTTTGGCTGATAGATACGGTTATAAAAGAATGTTTATTTGTTCCTTTATACTAATGGCACCAAGCTATTACTTTTTAGGTCAAGTTACCGATTTTAATTCATTTTTTATGATTTTAATGTTGGTGGCCTTTGGCGCATCATGTTTTAAACCTGTAGTGGTTGGAACAATCAGCCAAAATACGAATGACGCTAACAGAGGATTAGGCTTTGGTATTTTTTATACCATGGTGAATTTGGGGGGTTTTATTGGTCCTCTTGTTGCGGGTTATCTTCGGGCTATTAGTTGGGATGCTGTATTTATTATGTCAGCAGGGTGGATTTTAATTAACTTTATACCGCTTGTTTTTTATCGTGATACACAAAAGGAGTCACAGCATGACACTGGGCTTGGGCATGTCCTAAAGCAAGCTCAACATGTACTGGGTAATAGTCGATTTGCGCTGTTATTGTTTGCGAGCATCATTATTTTAATGGCTGGTGGCGTGAGCTGGTTAAGTTATCCTGAGGCATTTTCATTAATCGGATGTTGGCTTGGGATTAACTGGTTATGGGATAAAAGCATATGCTCTTACGCAAAAAAACCGTGGTACTTGCAGCCAGTGCAAGTCAGCAACCGTAGTTTTGCACTGTATCTAGCAGTGCTTACTGGGTTCTGGACGGTTTACAATCAACTGTTTTACACTTTGCCACTATTTATTCGTGATTACACGGACACGCAAGATCTCGTTGTTTTTTTGAGTTATTTTGGTCAGTCATTCGTGGATTTTTTTGCTTATGTAGACAGTCATGCATTGAGTAATAAATTGCATAGCCTAGCAACGTTGTCTTATACAGTACCTTTATCAACCGTTGATTTGGAACAAATTCGTTTAGAATTGGTCCATCTAAAAGTGAACGTGCCGCTTGAACAGATCGATTTATTTATAAAGCAAGCGAGTATGACAAACTTTTCAATCGAGCAAAGCCAGTTTCTAGCGCAGCAATGGCTTGCTTATCGGCAAATAAATCCAGAGTACCTTATAAATTTAGACTTCGCAGCGATTGTTCTGTTGCAAATAATTGTAAGTGTTCGATGTCAAAAATTTAAGGTTATATCAGTATTAATTAGTGGCTTAGTAATTACTGCAAGCGCATTTTTACTACTGTTATTAATTAGTGTCGGTTTCTTAGAAACCACATTAGGTGGTTTAGTGATGGTCACGGTGATCCTGCTCATTGCCTTTGGTGAAATGCTGACCTCACCTAAAAGCCAAGAGTACGTGGCAAGTATTGCTCCAAAAGGGAACGCGGCAATGTTTATGGGTTATTATTTTGTTTCTATGGCATTAGGCTTTTTATTTGCTGGCTTTTTATCAGGATGGAGTTATGGTTATTTAGTTAAAACATTACAACAGCCTGGGCTGATGTGGCTTCTCTTTGTCATGATTGCACTGACTACCGGTCTTTGTTTTTATCTTTTGGCAAGAAACAATAAGGGAGTTGCTAGTGATACTTAAGTGTATATTTATTTTATTCATCATTGTATATATGACGAGTGTACAAGCGATAACAAACGACGATCTTAGTTTTAAAAACCTAGTTGATAGAGTCGCAAGTCCCTATTACATGCAGGACTTCGAGCAAGGTGGCCATCAACGTTTTAGCCCCTTGTTTGATTTAGGTGCTTGGCATGGGCATATGCTGCCATCTGCAGAAAATATAGGTAGCTTTACAGGGCCTGCCATTATTACAGAAGAATACTTAAATTTTATAGCCCCCTATTTTGAAAAACTTAGTGTTTATAAAGGCGATAATATTCATCGTGCTAATAAGGTAAAATTAACGATGAATGCATATAGTTTACCTGGGGCATTAGTGCAAGAGCTCAGTGGCGAAGGTGTGAGTATTACGCTAACGCTTCGTTTTGTGTCTAACCGCAGCTCACTTGTGAAGACCAAGATCACAACAACACAGCCTTTAACGCTCTATTTTGAAGGCAAGCTGGTTCCCCATTTACGTGCCATTGATGCTAAAGCACAGGATGCACGTTCACCTTTGGTTGTTTACCCTCAATTAAACCCTCAATGGCAAGCAACAGACACAAGTTTAACGTTACGCTTTGGAAAAGTACGCGCGTTTGGTAGCCTGCTAACATCGGGTAGTTCACAGCTCCAGTTACATAAAACTTTGCCTGTAGAGTCACGTTTGCATACAACTGGTTATGCTAGCCAAGCTTATATCACAACCAATAGAACCTTTTATACTACATATTCTTATATGTTAAATGAGGCGGAAGTGAACCGTGAGCAAGCTGTGATTAGAGCTATTTTAAAAGACCCTGAACACTATTTAAATCAGAGTAAAAAGCGATGGCAAAACTATATTGCTCATGCAACGCAAACAATCACGGATAAAGCTCCAAAATACAAAAAATTAGCGGTTAAAAGCGTCGAAACACTTATTGGAAACTGGCGGAGTAAAGCTGGTGCGGTTGGGTTTGACACGGTCAGCCCTGCTGTTACAGGTCGGTGGTTTTCAGGTAATCAAACTTGGCCGTGGGATAGTTATAAACACGCCTATGCGCTAGCAACATTTAACCCAGGACTTGCAAAACAAAATTTAAACGCAGTGTTTGAACACCAAATCACAGCAGATGACCCGCTAAGGCCCTGGGACGCAGGGTTTATTCCTGACTTAGTTGCTTATAATAAGAGTCCTGAAAGAGGCGGAGACGGCACGAATTGGAATGAGCGTAATACAAAGCCTAGCCTTGCTGCTTGGGCTGTATGGCAGGTGTTTGAGCATACCAACGACAGTCAGTGGTTAGAAATGATTTACCCCAAATTAGTGGCTTATCGTCATTGGTGGTTAACTAATCGTGATCACAATAAAAACGGGGTGCCTGAATATGGAGCGACCGTTGATAAAGCACATAATACGGCCCAAGGTGATTTACTTTTTAAAGTTAAAACAGCAACAGGCTGGCAAACTAAAAGTGGTTTAGAGAAATATCAGGCAATATTGAAAAATCAGCAAGCCAGTAAACTCCAAGTACCTGCACAAACGGCTGCATCTTGGGAGTCTGGCAGAGATGATGCGGCTGTATTTGGGTTTATTAATACAGATCAGCTTGAACAATATATTCAACGCGGTGGTAAGGCAAGCGATTGGCAGGTTGGCTTTGCTGAAAATCGTGATAATACTGGCACTCTGGTTGGGTATTCATTGTTACAAGAGTCAGTCGATCAAGCTTCTTACATGGCAGCAGATAACCGCTATTTGAGTAAAATTGCTAAGCAGCTTAACTACCCTCGCCAAGCAAGTTACTTTTTAAAGCAAGCTACTAAGCTCAGAGATTATATCAACACGTGCATGTTTGATGAAGAAAGTGGTTACTACTACGATATAAATATAGCTGATGAGGTCCTTGATAATGGCTGTGCGGGTAAACCGTTAGTTAAGCGTGGCAAAGGACCTGAAGGGTGGTCACCTTTATTTAATAAAGTGGCCAGTGTAGATCAAGCAAAGCAAGTTGTTGACGCTATGCTAGATGAGCGCCAATTCAACACAAAAGTCCCATTGGGCAGCGCTGCGCTTACTAACCCCGCATTTGGTGATGATATATATTGGCGGGGACGAGTATGGTTAGATCAAGCTTATTTCGGCCTAGTTGGTATGAGTTATTATGGGTATTGTGAAAAAGCGCAGCAGTTAAGTGAGAAGCTACTAACTAATGCAGATGGCTTATTGTCATCTGCGCCAATTCGTGAAAATTATAATCCGCTTACAGGTGAGCAACAAGGGGCGCCTAACTTTTCGTGGAGTGCAGCACACTTATTATTGATTGCCCAAAAACAAGGGCATTGGTGCCAATAGAGTACGTTGAGTTTAAAAAGTGAGTGGTTATGTCAGGGGTTAATGTTTCGCAACTAATTAAAAATAAACATCTCATCGTGTTTGATGGGCAATGTAAGTTATGTAATGCATGGAGTAACTTTATTATTAAACATGATAAAAATGTGCACTTTAAATTGTGCTCTGTGCAATCAGATAAAGGCCAAGCAATACTTAACTACTTTAATTACCCCACAGATAATGTGAAGAGCATGCTTTACATTGAACAAGATAAATATTTTTCACAAAGTGATGCTGTGCTTGAGGTTATTAGCCAACTTGGTTGGCCTTGGCGAGCAATTAAAATCATACGTTTAATACCCAAACGCCTACGCGATTGGATGTATGACCGGATTGCGATAAACCGTTATCGCCTATTTGGTAAGTATGATTACTGCCGTATTCCTGAAAGTAGATATGAACAGCATTATTTATAAATAAATGATAAAATTGACTTAGTTTAATTTAGTCGAGATCCATTATGGCCAGCACCGCACATGCGTTACATATTTTAGTTAAGCACAAAGAGCTTGCTGAAGACATCATCAAACAGTTAAAAAAAGGCGCTAAATTTCAAGTGCTCGCTAAAAAGCATTCTACTTGCCCATCAGGTAAAAAAGGGGGAGATTTAGGAGAGTTTAAACGCGGCCAAATGGTACCTCAGTTTGATAAAATCGCATTTAATGGTGAAATACTCGAGCCACATTTAGTTAAAACTAAATTTGGCTGGCATGTTGTAAAGGTACTTTATAGAACGTAGGAGTAAAGTTAGCGATAGTAAAGCTAGCGAGAGTAAAGTTAGCATGACAAACGTACAGATTTGATTTCAATCTAAAAACCACCTAGCTCAGGTGGTTTTTTAGTGTGAGTAATATAACGGTTTTAAAAAGCAGCCACGCTTGGGATTGCGGACGTGGCTTTTAATTTTATTGCTGCTGTTGTTGCGCTTCTTGCTCTGCAATTTGCTTAAATGCTTGTACAAATGCGTCGCTTGGTTGACCACCCGTTAGGGCATATTGATCATTAATAATAAAGGTTGGCACTGAGGTTATGCCCATTTGATGTAAGGCATTTTGCTCGTTGCGTACCTCTTGGAAATACTCGCCTGAATCTAAGATTTCTTTTGCACGAGCCCTATCAAGCCCCACGCCTTGTACGACATCAAGTAGATTGTCTTGGTCGTTTAGAAATATTAAATCGGTAAAGTGTGCTTTAAATAAAGCGAGTTTAAGCTCGGTTTGTTTACCTTCAGTTTGAGCCCAAGTTAATAAACGGTGTAGATCAAAACTGTTGATCATGATGCGTTTACCGTCAAAATTAAAGGTAAAACCTGCTTTTTCGCCCATTTCTAAAATACGTTGACGGTTCTCGTCACCTTGCTCTTCGCTCAGGCCATATTTTTGTTGCAAATGCTCGTTTAAATCTTGGCCTTCAACAGGCATATCGGGGTTTAATTCAAATGGTTTCCAGCTGATATCAGCTGAGAATTCGTCACTTAGTTGGGCAAGTGCAGTTTCCAGATTTTTATATCCAATAATGCACCATGGACACATTACGTCTGAAACAATATCAATCTTTAGCTTTTTCATAAGTGAGCCTATTTTTACAAATGTAAGGCATATATGATGGCTAAAAGAGGCTAATTCAAGGGGCGAGTACGGTTAGAATAAAAGTTGCACAGTACGGGCAGCCCGTGCAACTTTAGATGGGATCCATTAATTAGTTTCAGCGAACTAGATTTAATCCACTAAGCCGAATGGATTTTCAATACTGTGTGCGGGTTCGGTAAACCACTTAGGGCCATGATCAGTCATATAAAAATGATCTTCTAATCGTACGCCAAATTCATCGGGTACAACGAGCATTGGTTCGTTACTAAAACACATTCCAGTGGCTAGAGGAGTTTTATCGCCACCCACTAAATAAGGCCATTCGTGAATGTCTAAACCAATGCCGTGGCCGGTACGGTGTGGGCAGCCAGGTGTTTGGTATTCAGGACCAAGGCCTTGCGCTGCTAAATAATTACGAGCGCCGGCATCGACAGCTTCACATGTTTGACCAATTTTGGCTTCATTAAATGCAGCGATTTGTGCCGCTTTTTCATAATTCCAAAATTGGCGCTGATGATCGCTTGCTTCACCATATACGTAGGTGCGGGTGATATCTGATAAGTAATCATGCACTTTACAGCCAGTGTCAATTAATACCATATCGCCTTTTTTCAATATTTGCGCGTCTTTTACACCATGGGGGAAAGAAGTTGCAACACCAAATAATACAATGCAAAAGTAATTGCCTGGTGCGCCTACTTTTTGGTGGGCTTGCTTTATAAACGCTTCTACTTCAGTGGTACTAATGCCTTCATGTAGCATACTGGCAGTTGCTTTATGTACCGCCAGCGTCATATCCATAGCACGTTGCATTAATGCAAGTTCATTGGTAGATTTATGCATACGACAATGTGCAGTAACAGGCTGTGCATTCACTAACGTTAAGCCATTTTGGGCTTTATTAATACCATCAAAAATAAAGAACTGTGCGCTTTCGTCAATGCCAACTGTGCCATTCGCAGCAATACCCATTTCAGATAATATATTAACAAATAATGTATATGGACTTTCATGCTCTTGCCAACCACGAATCGGCCCATCAATTACTTTAAAGCCGTTTAATGAACCAATCTCAAAGTAAGGAGCGATATACTGAATATTTCCCTTTGCTGGTAAAATGGCTCCCACCAGACGCTCACTTGCATACCAACGCATTCCCGTGAAATAGGTAAGGTTTGTGCCTGCATTTAAATATATGGCATCAATACCATTGGCTTGCATGTATTGTTGAGCTTTTTTAATTCGTTCTAGGTGCTCTTGTGGTTGAATTGGGGTTAAATCGTCAGTCATATTAGTTAAACTGGCAAGTGCTTGTTCTTTGGTTTGAATACCAATACCTTTGGTTGTCATAGTGCTCTCCTCGTTAGTGGGGCTATTGTGCTAGTGGTAACTGTGAACTGCAAGCAGCTTGAGTTGAAAATCGACTAATACAATAAGGTTTAAGATCAATCTCTGCACGGCGCCTTAAACATACAGCAGTGATCAGTTCTGAGGTAATAGCGCCTTGTGTTAATCCTAGGTGCTGATGGCCAAAGGCAAAAAATAAATTGGGGTGGTAGGGCGCTTCACCTATGACTGGCAATGAATCTGGTAGCGATGGTCGACAACCCATCCAAACGCTGCTTGGCTGTAATGATATAGCTGAGTTCTTAAGCATCGCTTTAGCATTAGGTAACAATGCAAGTGCACGCTTATTATTCATCTTACGTTCTGTCCCTGCGAACTCAACAGTGCCGGCAACACGTAAGCCTTGGCTCATCGGAGTCATGATAAAGCTACGCTCTGCAGATGCCACGGGCCTTGATAAGCCATAGTTGCTCGCCAACATACAATGATAGCCACGTTCAGTATCAAGTGGAACTTTATAACCAAAAGGCTCAACGAGAGATTTACTCCATGCTCCCGCCGCAATAACAACCTTATCTGCAGTGAATGTTTGTTCATCATTACTAAGGGCATACGTGCTCTGGGTTTGCTTAATAGATGTTATTTTTTGCTGACAAAATTTGCCACCTAAAGTACTAAATTTATCCGCTAAATTTAAACAAAAAAGATGTGGATCTACGCTGTGGGCTACATCTTTAAATAATAAAGCATGTTTTATTGTGTCAGATAAATTGGGCTCTAATATTTTTACCTCTTCAGCGTTGAGTAATTCAACAGCGATACCTTGATCTAAAAAGCTACTATACATCGCATTAATTTGGCTAAGTGGCGTTGCTTCAAATGTTAGTAAGCTGCCTTTTTTAGTGAGTAAGCTTGCTAAGTTAAACTCGTTCAGTAAGTTTTCGTATGCAGTAATCGCTCTTTTATTAAGTGCTTTGAGCGCTAACGTATTGGCTCTGAATGGTTTATGTCTCATGTTCTTAGTGAATAACCAAAACCATGGCAACGCTTGAATAATATAACGCCAATCTATCCTTAACGGACCCAATGGATTGAATAGCATACCCGGTAACTTTTTCAATAATGACGGATGTGCTAGTGGAAAAATTTGTTCGGTAGCAAAATGCCCCGCATTACCTTTTGAACAGCCTTGGGCTAATCCATTTTCGTCATATAAAGTGACGTCAAAGCCAGCTCGTTGTAGGTTAAGTGCACAACAAATGCCAATAATTCCAGCACCAACCACAGCTATTTGTTGTTTATTTTGCTCTGCCAAAATGTGTTACTCCACTTAATACTATTTGCGTTATTAGCCTGTAATAAACGGGCTTTGTTGTTTTGTGTATGGTTAATAACCGAAGCTGTAACAGCATTTAATTTGATTATTAGTTATTAACTTACAGTGCCTTAGCTGAACTTTCTTTTTTTGTGTTAAATCCATGCAACCTATGAATTAGTAAAATGTCACATTGGGATATTGATTATTGTATACAATATACCTATTATATCAAGTCTAAACATCAATCAGGTAATAAAAATGACAGTAAATTGGCATGGAGTCTCCCCAGTGATAACGACTCTGTTCAATGCAAATAACGCCATTAATTTTGCATCAACAGTGAATGATGAACTTAATAATGAAGGCGTTCACGGCATTATTGAACGGGCTTCGGCAGAGGACACAATAGCTGTCACCTCGCTTTATAATGAAGCGACGGCAAGCCGTTTTGGTTTAACAAAATTTAAATGGGACTAAGTTATGCTCAAAGGGACCTTTTTTTGTATTGATGGCCATACCTGTGGTAACCCAGTTAGGCTCATAACCAGTGGTCATCCGCAATTGAGCGGGTTGAGCATGAGTGAGAAGCGCCAAGACTTTTTGCAAAATCACGATTGGATACGCCAAGCGCTCATGTTTGAGCCTCGTGGTCACGATATGATGTCGGGCGGTTTTTTATATCCACCCACCACAGAAGATGGCGATGCAGCTATTTTATTCGTGGAAACATCAGGGTGCTTACCTATGTGTGGGCACGGCACAATGGGCATTGTTACTTTTGCTTTGGAGCATGGCTTATTACATGCAAAAGTGCCGGGTACTTTGCTGCTAGACACGCCAGCCGGACGTGTACAGATTAACTACGAAATGACTGATGGCAAAGTGCAGTGGGTAAAAATTTATAATGTTCCAGCCTATTTAGCGCACGAATCGATAGTTATTGATATACCTGAGCTGGGCGAGCTTAAAGTAGACATTGCCTATGGAGGTAACTTCTACATTATTGTTGAACCGCAGGGTAATTATAAAGGCATCGAACACTTAACCGCAGGGCAAATTTTAAAGTATAGCCCGCAGGTACGAGATGCGATAAACGCGAAAATTAAATGCGTTCACCCGCTTGATCCAACCGTTCAAGGTGCTAGTCATGTTTTATGGACAGGCACACCTAAAAATACCAATTCAGATGCAGCCAATGCTGTTTTTTATGGCGACAAAGCCATTGACCGTTCGCCATGTGGAACAGGTACTAGTGCCCGAATGGCACAGTTATTTACCAAAGGGCAATTGGCTCAAGGGCAGAGTTTTATTCACGAGAGCTATATTGGCAGCCAGTTTATTGGTTGTATTGAACACGTAACAGAAATAGCAGGTATACCAGCCATATTACCAAGCATACAAGGCTGGTCTAGAGTGACGGGCACAAGCGCGATCACTGTGGATGACGATGACCCATATGCATTTGGGTTTCAAGTAATTTAATGAGGAGCAAAGCATGACATTATCAGGACAAAGTTTAGTAGCAGGGCAATGGCTCGGTCATTCAGCGAATGGTGAATTTCAAGCATTTTCCCCTGTACGCAATGAACCACTACCAACGCGCTTTTTTAATCTAAGTACGGTTGAATTAAACGGTGCAATAGAGGCCGCACAATCGGCGTTTTATGAGTACCGTAAAACCAGCTTTGTGCAACGTGCAGATTTTTTAACGTGCATTGCAGAGCAAATATTAGCACTTGGCGATGAGCTACTTAAGCAAACACAGCAAGAAACTAACCTACCGCTTGCGCGCTTACAGGGTGAGCGCATGCGCACCGTAAATCAACTTAAAGCGTTTGCTAGTGCATTACGTGAAAATCCAGACTCACCTTTAGGTTTAAAAGTAGTGGATGAAGCTGATGCCACAAGAGCGCCTTTGCCAAAGCCACACACTGAGCTTAACTATTTACCACTAGGTCCGGTGGCTGTATTTGGCGCATCTAACTTCCCTTATGCTTTTTCTACACTAGGTGGCGATACTGCCGCAGCGCTTGCTGCAGGTTGCCCAGTGATTGTAAAAAATCACACAGCGCACCCTGGCACGGGTGAATTAATGGCACGTGCAGCGCTTGCAGCTATTAAAGAATGTGCGATGCCGCTAGGCGTGTTTGCTATGGTGCAAAGTAAAGCGTACGACATGTCGCATCAATTAGTTGCTGCGCCGGCAATTAAAGCGGTTGGTTTTACCGGCTCATTTAATGTGGCAAGTAAACTACAAGCAACGATTGCCAAGCGTGAAGAGCCGATCCCATTTTATGGCGAGCTTGGTAGTATTAATCCCCAAGTTATTTTACCCAATAAAGCGATTGAACATAGCAAAGAAATCGCACAGTCACTTTGCCAGTCAATGCTGATGGGCAACGGACAATTTTGTACCAGCCCTGGGCTTTGGTTAGTGCCAACGGGGTGTGATGAACTTGAAGCACACATTTCTGCGTGTATCAATGATGCACCATCAGACACCTTGCTAACCCCCGGGATTGTTAAAACGTTTAAACAACAAGTCGAAGAACGCAGCCAATTTGCTCAAGTAAGCGTGTTGGGCAAAGGTAAGCTTGAGCATGCGTTTCATGCTAATGCGCATGTGTTCGCGTGTAATGCCGATGATTATTTAACAACCCCAGCTTTGCATGAAGAAGTGTTTGGCCCTGCGGCATTGGTTGTGCGCTACGACAGTGAACAGCAGCTCATGACATTGATAAATAAACTCCAAGGGCAGCTTACTGCCAGTATTCATGGTACTGAGGCTGATTTAAATAAAGCTGATAGTGTTATTGAAGCACTGCAATACAAAGTAGGCCGCTTGATTAAAAACCAGATGCCAACAGGTGTAGAAGTATGTGGTTCAATGAATCACGGTGGGCCATTCCCAAGCTCAACGGATGTGCGCAGCACTTCTGTGGGTGCAAATGCAATGTTGCGATTTATGCGGCCAATTTGCTACCAAGCATAATTTTTATAGGCGGGATTGTAAAATTGCACTTTCCCGCTTACCCTTACCCATAGGAGGCTTAAGCAGATTCTAACTTGGCATATGAGTGAACTTAAGTATAATGTATTTTAAATGCAATATAATACCTGTCGTTATAAATGGTCAGTAACTTAACACGATTGGTATAAAAGGATCACCATGGCTATCGAACACAAAACCCGCACCCAACTAGTCGCAGAAGCAATTCGTGAAAAAATATTAACCGGTGAGATCAAAGCTGGTGATCCGCTGCGTCAAGCCGCACTCGCTGCTGAGCTTAATGTAAGTCGCATACCTGTGCGTGAGGCACTACTTCAGCTTGAAGCTGAAGGTCTTGTTAATTTTGAAGCGCACAAAGGAGCCACGGCCACAGAGCTTTCAGCATCACAAATTGATGAAATCTTTGATTTAAGGGCATTACTTGAAGCCGAGCTGTTAAGTCACTCAATTGAGGGGTTAACAGATCAAGACTTAATAGATGCTGAGCTTATCTTAACTGAACTTGAAAGCGCCATGGATGCAGGTGATACTCACCTAGCAACAGGCGACTTAAATAGCCGTTTTCATGGCAAACTATACAGCCGCGCCCAACGCCCACAAACTCGTGAGCTAGTTGATATGTATAGTAAAAACTCAGAACGCTATGTACGCATGCACATTTTACTGGCTGGTGGTTTAACCACTGCGCCCGAAGAGCACCGTATATTATTAAATCACTGTCGCGCAAAAGAGACCAAAAAAGCCTGTGACTTTTTGAAAAAACATATCTTAGGCGCTAAAAACGACATTAAAAAGCTATTACTTAAAATAGAAGACGAAAAAAGGTAGTTTTTCGTAAACTATTGCTAGCACATTCATATAATGTGCTTTAACACGTTAAATTTATTTGACAAAAATATACGGCTGTCCTTTTTACCTGTTTTATAATCTAGAGAATGGACTAATCACGCCATTTGCACCTTGTTGTAAAACATGCGTATATATCTGAGTTGTTCGCACATCACTATGGCCTAGTTGCGCTTGAACCGTTCTAATATCAGCACCACTTTGTAGTAAATGTGTTGCAAAAGAATGGCGTAAGGTATGCGGAGTAACGTGTTTATTAATTTGTGCATCACAAGCTGCTTTTTTAACCGCGCGCTGTAATTGTTTTTCATCTATATGATGTCTTCTCAATTGCTTACTTTGGGGATCAATGCTGAGTTTATAGGATGAAAATAAATACTGCCAGCCCAGTTGTTTGTTATGATTTGGATATTTTTTACGTAATAAATGTGGCATAAACACGCCACAAAATAGCGGGTTATTTAGGTCTAACTGTAAATAACTCTCTACTAATTGAATTTGTGTCCGTATTTGCGGTATGAGCTCAGTTGCAAGCGTTACAACACGGTTTTTTCCTCCTTTTCCATCCCAAATACGGATGCAGTTATAGTCAAAATCAATATCCTGCACACGCAAACGCAGTACTTCCATTAGCCGCATTCCACTGCCATAGAGAAGCCCACAAGGTAAATAATGTTTTGCAGAGCACACTTTAAAAAAAAGGTTTATTTCTTGCTGTGTTAAAACGACGGGGAGTTTAGTTGCTCGTTTGCTCTTGATAAAATCTAAGGATAGCGATAGTGGCTTTTTAATGACCTCCTTAAATAAAAAGCTTAACGCATTTAAAGCTTGCGTTTGCGTATTAGGTGCAACATTTTGTTGGTTAACTAGATGATTTAAAAAAAGCTCTACTTCATTATCTCCCATTGTTGTTGGGTGTCGCATAGAATTAAAGCGAATAAATGCAGCTATCCAGTATAAGTAAGCTTTAATGGTACTTTTAGCATAGCGCTTTAAATACATTTGTTCCGAAATCATAGTTAAAAAAGGTGACTTCATAGGATGAATCTCCAAAAGTAAATTACTGTATATATAGACAGTTGTTTGTATTTTGTCCAATATTACTGATCTCTACCATTTTGGGGTATTTTTGCACTTGTAAAAAGTTAGACAACGTTTACTAATTGTTTACAGGTGTTTATTTGAGGGCTAAGATAAATGCATTGTAATATATGGACATTTGTCGGTTTATAAAACGACAAATGTCATAGACAAAATTGTTATATGCCTAAAATAGTCATTAGTATAATATCTAACATGGTGCACCTTTTGCATTAATATCAAATATCTATTAATACATGAGGAATTAATATGAATATTTTAAATGTAGGGCAAAACTATTCCATTACGACAGCAGCTAGCGGCAATAAAATGCCGACTGAATCTATTGCTGTAGAAAAAAACATAAACCAAAATAATTCACAACCTACAAAGATTGATATGAGAAACATATCAATTGATGAAATTAATACATTAATTAAATCAGGGGAGAGTGCTTTACTTGATGTAGTGCCATTTATACCATTAAATGTACTTGAACAATATAATAATGATCCCGAAAAAATAGGTAAAATCAAAGTAGACTTAATTGGGCAAGTTGAAAAATCTATAGATTTTAAAAAAAGCATTGGTGAGAATACTGACTTTTTATCAGGTGTTTTAAGTAAATTTAAAGATCTTGACGGTAAACAGTTAAATGGGAAGGTTGATATCTTAGCATAATACGGCATATAACAAGACCTTCAAACGGACAAAAAACAGTTTGCTGTTTTCACTTCGTTCAACATTTTAGCAAACAATTTTTTGCCGCTTAAGGTGGCGTTATGTGCCCATGAGATAATTGATGAACTTGCTTGTTAAAATAACTGTTACTATTTTGCTTCTTGTAATAGCTTCTTATTATCTGTATTTCTATATTACTCCTAGTGTTACTGTAATAAATAAATCTGAGTACGTTATAACAAAGGTAAATGTTAGCTTGCCCAAAAGTAATTTAAATTTTGGGTCTATTGAACTTGAGCAAGCAAATACCATTCACTACTCACTTTCACAACATGATGGTAGTTATAATTATTCACTTAATATAAACGGTAAATTCATAACAGGGGCTTGTGGTTATTTAACAAACAATGAACTTAATAAACGGTTCGTAATTACTGTTAGTAAAAGAAATCTGGTATGTTGTAGCCAGTAGGCACATAACAAGGGTTTTCAAGTCGGACAAATTACAGTTGGCTTTTTGTTCGTGCCTCACTTATTTTAGCCAACTGCAATTTGCCGCTTAAAACGGCGTTATATTTCATGCGCATAGGGAGCCAGTTTGAAAGATAAACCGTCAGATTTAGAGAGACTTATTCATGAATCTCTCGAGCAGCTAGGTTGGTCGGCTGACGCTACCAGTATCGCTGATAGAGTACATAGACTTAATATAGGTCTTCCATTAGAAGACGAGTTTTCGATTATCTGCGGCTGGCTTGGCCAATGTGATTTAGTCCATAAACTAGATCAGCAGCAGTATCCAACCACTTCCAAAGATACTTTTCAGGTTCCGGATTTACTGGCAAACTTTAACGTGCGTGGCGCGGGAAATACTACTGTTTTAATTGAAGTTAAGTCTTGTGAGAAAAATGTATTGTCTCTCAGGCCTGATTACGTATCTAAGTTAAGGGCTTATGGTCAATTATTAGGACTTCCCGTTCTAATTGCTTGGCGAAAGTATGGGATTTGGAGCTTGGTAGACTTAGGAGTTTTTTCAAAAGCCAATAAAAATTTCAATCTCAATTTCAATGTTGCTATGCAAAATAGCCTAATGAGTAAATTTCTTGGCGACTTCTCATACACTCCGCAAGTTAATTCGGGTGTCCATATTAGCTTCAAGAAAGAAAAGCTTATTGAAACTATCGAAACAGATGAAGGGTTACAAGAAAATTGGCACATGGTCATAGATGATGTGTATTTCACTAACGGGGAAAGTGAGCAGTTAAGAGATCTGTCGCCGATTGCTCAACAACTATTCCATTCTTGGGATCTTACTACAAGAGAATCGCACTCTGATTCTCACGTGGTGATGCATAATACAATTGATGAAGAATCGGGAATGTTTGCGCATATGGCTTTAACTAGGTTGCTTTCTTTTCACGGTCGAGAAGACGAGGTTCATTGGAGGCGCCATCTGCAACATGATGCTGCAATTTCAAGTGTCTTAGATTTCAGAAGCGGGATTGAGGAGAACCTAAAAGCAGGAATTATCAAATATATCTTTGACATTGAGCCAGCTAATGCTCCGGATTTTCTCAATGAAATATAACAAACGCATGTTGTCGGACTGGTCTTCCGCTGCGCTCCAAACCAGCCGCAAATGCGGGCGTTATGTGTAAAGGAGGGTTGTGTGCTTCGTAATGTCATTTATATGATTTTAGCTTTGTTTTTTACTTTCCTAACTTATGAAAGTCTCCCTAGAAATGGTTGCCAACCAACCGGAGTTTGTGTGGATTTTGAAGTTTTCGAACCGATAGGTGTTTTGTTTTTCTCTTTAGCTATTTTATTCTCACTCTTATGTCTTAAAAGACTTTTTAGTAAAACAAACTTTACTGACTTAATTGAGTGTAATGGCAAAGATTTAACGGATACTGATAAGTAATTTACACATAATCGGGTAGCCGGAGGTCTCTAACCTCCAGCCCCCACACCACCCATCATGCGGGTCCGCAATGGGCGGTTCATCTCCCGTAATGAATATTGCTCCAAATATCTCTCAATGACACTAAACCTTGTG
>NZ_JASDCD010000020.1:0-69639 GCF_030408095.1 Pseudoalteromonas sp. APC 3893 | reverse complement strand
ATTCATGCTGTTGTGTGGTAACAAGCCTAATTGCACGTTCACGAAATTCTGATGTATAGCGATTTGATTTTTTCATAGTTCCAGTTTCTCAAGTTATTGAGTCTCTGGCAAACACGGGGCGATTCAAGCCATGAGATCATACATTCTCTACCCCCTTATGATTTCAACCTGAAAAAATACTACGAATACTTAACAAATAAAATTGAAAATAACACAACAGCGGAGATCTTATCTTGCCTAGATTTTTCTGTAACCAGAAAAGAGCTGCAAGAGATAATACCGGTGAAGCACCATTTCAATTCTAGTATGAAAGTACTGTCCCCCGTTATTTCTGAGAATACTGCTAGGGGTGGACTAAAGCTTTACCATGATAGTTTCAGGCGATTTAACATGGAAAAGTTAGCTGATATCGAAGAAGCTCTAGATGCAAACTATGAATTCATCATAGACTGGCTAAATTGTGAATGCTTTTTTGAAAGTGACAAATCTTACCGTTATTTATTTAGTTACCTAATGCGAGTAAAGAAGTATGAGGATATTAGTAGATATGCATCTGACAACTTTCTACCAAATAGCTTATATTATGCTCACTCAGAATCATTAATTAGAAGAAACTACGAAAGCTTTCTACGTGTCGCCAAAAAAACACAAAACTGGTCCCTATTTGTTTATGCTGGTGAACTGAATAGAGCGATAAATACAACTAGCTCAGAAGAGCACCACAGTCAGTTTCTACAAAATTTCGAACTATACTTTGAAGCCATTTGCTTGATCTATGGAGTAGAAAAAGCAAATGCGCTTTTATATTTTAATGGTGAAAAAAATCATAGTAATTCAGTTACAGCGCAAGCATTTCGAGTATTAGAAATGCATGACTATTCTCCTAATTGGGAGGATGTAAATGAGCTATTTTCAGGGGAGATAAGGCAAGATGATTTCAAATACTATATTAGCTTTTTCAACCAAACCAATGATGATTTTTTGGCGTTTCTAAACAAAGCAATACAGCATGAAGATAAAACCTATCTTAGAATACTTTTAGAAGAGGTGTTCAGACTCAAAGGCAGTGATTATTTAGTTGATCTACATAGCAAACTTACGGGCATTGAAAAAGAGTCAACGGGGCTTATCATTAATAACCTTTTCGAAAGGGAGAATTGTTCGACGAGAATACCGATAAAGGTAGAGAGCAATGTGACTCTAGAGCCATTATCATTGCCGCTCATCAGCAAAACTGTAGAAAAAAACGAACTGGTTAGATTTTGTATACAATTAGAGCTGTATTCAAGTAACGATTTAAATAGTTTGATTAGCTTCGAAAAAACAATTTCTTGTGATTTTATTGCTCACAGTTGGATAAAGTTTTTTATACGGAACCTTGTCATAGACAAGACTTGTCAGGACTCTTCATTAGAAGAACGCATAATTCAAAGTTTCTTGATATTAGCAGATGACATGACTAACTTTCCAAGAGCGAGGTATTCTAGTTTTATCTTTGATAATAGAGACTTGATTGATAGAAGCTTTGAGCAAGCATTGGTGCATGTTAACTCACAATTAGCATGGAAGAATATTTTTGATATCAGAAGGAAAATTGTATTTCCTATTATCCCAATGATAGAGAAGCGATTTATCAATAAGAATAATATCAACTTATTGATAGAGACTTATGATAGCTTTGATGAAGAAAATAGTGATTATTTTGAACACGCAGAGAATTCATTCAAAAAAGCAATTTATCGTGCAAAAGTAGGGGATCTTGAAAATGCTAAGTTAGAGCTTAAAAATGCTGTTCATTTAACAACTAGCTACACATCTCGAAAAGATAGAAATTTAGCAGAAGTAATCGACCCGCTACCCTCACTGAATAACATAAGTCCCAGTTTTGCTAAAGAATATACTAAAAAGCTTAAATACCTCACTGATGCTGTTATGAAGCATACCGAAGATGGCAAAGATACAAGGTGGTTAACTATAGAATGGTTTGAAATGTTCATAAAAGTTGATTTCAAACTAGCTGCGAAATATTTAATCAATGAAATGCTTACCAATGGGTATTTTTGGAAATTAGACTTTATGTATGTGGATTTATTGAAACATAGCGATAACGTCGAGCCCAGTATTTTAAATTTTCTTTATAGATTAACTCCAACAAACATTAAAGATGCATATCTCAATAGTTTTTTGGAGGTAATTGAGCGTTTAGAAAAGAAGGATAATAAGTTAGCCAAAGCATCTATGATTAATCTATCTACAAGAGACTGGAATGACTCTTATGATACATTGAATCAAAAAACCGTTCGCAAATATAATAATATTGCTCACAAATTAGGGCTTAACTTACATTTAGAGGAAGTTAAAGAAAAAAACGGTGGAACTGCGCACTCATTTGATAACGAAAAATTATCTATAAAACTAGCTACCCCGTTGTGTAAAGAAGATAGCTTAAGGAATAAATCTACGCAGGATCTAGTTGATTATTTAGTTTCCCAAGAGTTCTTGGGGGTCGACAATCTCAATTACTTACACTTTTTCTTTAAAGAGGAAAATAATACCGAATTAGCTAATGAAATACTCATGCCTCTTATCCGAAAAAGATTTCCAAGAGGACAAGAGTACTTTACAAACTTGCGGGGAGTGATTGGAGGAATTACCCTCTCAGATAGAGATAAGGTTTTATTATTGGTTAACAATTTTGTGCATTCAAAAGACGGGGGGTTTTCTAGTTTTGTCGACAAGGATTCATTACTCCAAGCTGTTACGATCGATAAAGATATTGCGCAAAACTGTTTAGCGTCAGCTTTATATTCTTTTTATCAAAATAAAGACTATTCATCCAAAACGACGGCTAACCTAATTATCGCTTTTGAATATGTAGGCATTGATAAACAGAGTATTTTATCAATGTATGAAAGAGGTTTTGATTTCATTAAAAGTAGGTTGCCAGACGAGAGTGAATTTGAATGGGAAAATTTAGATTATATTGAAATATCTGAGATGAATGATGATGAAAGAGCAATTACGTTGCTCCTTAGTAAAGCAAACAATTTAGATTCATCAGTTCAACGAGAGATTATTTGTGCGTTAAATTACTTAATTAAAAATCACACTAACCTTTTAATCAAACCCCTTAGCTGGTTTTTCGATAACTTTCATATGTTTCATCACTCAACAATTGCCTCAATCCTTGAGCTTATATCGATTGAAATAAAACAGCTTAAGTCATTATTACTAGAGATAAAGCCATCGATAAAAAAACTTATAGGGGCGCAAAACTTGTACATACACAATGAAGTTGAGAGTATTTTTAGTGAGTTAAGTAATGAATAGCAATATTATAAATGCAATTAATAACTCTAAGCTTATCAGTTATTTAAGGTCATTAGATGTTGAGGTGGACGACGTAAGAAACGTAATAATACAGAACTTTAATGAAGATGAATTTGAGCACTTTATTAATAGATCCAACGGGATGCTTTCTCCGAACACTTATATCTATGATTTAGTTTTTAAGCATGTAAATGAACTTTTATATCAACAATATAGAGAATCAGTCATTTTTGAAGGTGATGGAAAAATAGATGTTAGAACAATGATTGCAACATCTAACTCTCTAGTTAATAGGCCCAACTTAGTAAAGCCGCTTGATAAATCAACTGGATTTAGTGCTCCTGATGAATTAAACGATTTTGTTGTCATTGCTAGATTTGAGCGTCAGTTTGAAACTAGAGATTATGGCAGCAACACCAGAGGTAATCGCGCAGTGGTATGTGAAGGTTGCCTGCCAATGAAAATTAAAATGAACCCCTTGAAAAGCTTTCCTTGTACTCAAGACATTTGGAAAGATGAATACTGTTATGGAACTCCAATCATCCAAGGATTCTGTTTTAATGAAAATAGCTTAGAGGCAGCACAAGTTATTTGGATGAATGGTGAACTTCTGAGTATATTAGGCTTGAGTGTAGATCATCATGATAACGGACTCAGAGCCATAAATGAAAATGGTGAAGCCGTTTTGATATATCGTTACTGGAGAGAAAGTTTAATCGGAAAAGGGGCTTCCTTTGTTGGTTTAGATTCCAATATCTCAAAATTAGAAGGTTGTGATTTAATTTTGAGAAAAGACTTCTATGAAAAGTTAAAGGCGATCATTCCTGATATGGTTTTCTACACAGAAATAATCTAGTTAAATCTGTAATCCTCCTTGAAAAACGTCGCTATGGTAATATTATTCTAGAGGTATGGGCTGATTTAGGGAGGAGGCAAAGCTTACTTTTTCTAACTTAAAGGTAACGTTCTAGATCAAAAATGCTAAATTGTTTCTGTCTAAAAACGTGTTTATTGACCGTTTTCTTATCGCTCTCAGCGAACGTCGTAAAAGTACCATGAGCGGACATGGCAACACTAAAATAAATGGTTAAAATGCTTGGAGATACTTGTGAACGAAGCGTTTTTAGTAATCTTCACCCGATTTAATTTTCTGATTAGCACGATTTGGCCAATGAATTGAAATAAACCAAAATAACCATGAACAGCCAATTGCAGAGCTTAAATATGTTAATCCCAAATGACCTTTTTTATCTAAAAGTTCAATATCGGCTATTGCTGCTGTGAGTATAAAAGCTGGAGTTATATATATCCAAGGGCTCGATCCAATTAATTTATTCTTAGAGCAAAAATAAATACCTAAGCCTAAAATTAATGTCGCAGGGTATGAAAAGATTACCATTCCGAAAATAGCAAGAAGTAAAACCCCTTCAAAATCAAAAGAAGACCCTTGAGAAAATGGTATATATAACGGAGCACATAAACGTAATTGGGATTGTTATTAATGGAGCTATAAATACCCCACCCAATAGTGACTTCCATGATGTAAGATTCACGTAATACTCCAATCTCGTTAACATTTTAGTAGTTATGCGATACGCTGTTTGTGTTGCATAATCGCTTGTTGGGCTGAGGCGCTACCTACTCGATGTGTCTTAAATGACCGGTTATCGCTCACAGCTGAACTTCACAAAAAAGTCATAAGCAGACATCCAGAGGTATCCCATTCGGTGTTAGCCTTGTTATAAAAGCCAATATCAGTTATTACTTTTTTCCAAAATGAAGTAATACTGGTGCTTGTTGAAATCAAACACCACTTTTTATTGAGGTGAAGTGATGCATGCTGAGACCTGTCAATACCGCTAAATTATCGGCGTTACTTTTTGGTGCCCAGCAATGTTAAATAGCAAATAATGCCTTGAGGTAGGGTTTGAATTAACCCACTATACGTTTCACCAAGTAGAAATTCTTTTTACCGCGTTGAAGCAACCAGTACAGGTCGAACAGCGGAAAGTTCAAATTTGAATTTTCTACATCGACTTTCTCGCCGTTTACTCTGATGGCTTTGCTGCCAATTAGCTCACGAGCAATGCGCTTTGATTGGGCTAAGCCTGATTCAACCAGAAGCTCTATCAAGTCTAACTTAGCACTCGCTAAACCTTCTTCACCGTGGACAAAACGTGTCATTTGTTCCGCTAAAATACGCTGTGCTTGCGGTTTGCCTTTACTATCTTTGTCTTGAGTTTCAATCGCTGCGATTTCATCGCAGCTCAAGAAGGTGTAGTAACGTAGGAAGTCGTAAACATCTGTATCTTCGACCGATAACCAGAATTGGTAGAAGGTGTAGGGTGAAGTTTTACTTGGATCCAGCCACACAGCACCACCTTCAGTTTTGCCAAATTTAGTACCATCTGATTTGATGATCAACGGTAAGGTTAAGCCAAATACTTGCTCACCATTTTGACGACGAGTAAGATCAATCCCACCTACAATGTTACCCCATTGATCATTACCACCGATTTGCAGACGACAGCCGTACTGACGGTTTAGCTCGGCGAAGTCGTAAGATTGCAGCAGCGCATAACTGAATTCGGTAAACGAGATACCTTGATCTGGGCGTTGTAAGCGTTGCTTTACCGATTCGCGACTAATCATGGTGTTTACAGAGAAGTGTTTACCCACGTCACGGAAGAAATCGATTACGTTAATTTGCTTAACCCAATCTCCATTGTTGACCATGACCATTGGATTACTGACTTGCTTATTCATCAGTTGTTGGATCTGGTTCGATAGTTCTTGTATCCAACCCGTTACGGTTTCTTCTGAGTTTAAGCTTCGCTCTGTCGCTTTAAAACTCGGATCACCAATCATACCTGTAGCTCCCCCAATCAGCGCGATGGCTCGGTGTCCAGCATCTTGAAAACGCTTGAGCATAATCAACGGTACTAGGTGACCAATGTGCAAACTACCTGCAGTTGGATCAAAACCACAGTACAAGGTTTGTGGCTCAGATAGCAGTTGTTGAACTTGATCTAAATCGCTAGCTTGGGCAATCAAGCCGCGAGCTTGTAAATCTTTAATTAGTGTCATCATCTTCTCTTTATCTGGTTTGGTTATACTCAGATTAAAAGACCAGATGGGATCGAGGTATATCCCTAAAGGGACATTTTGTTATCTTGATTGAGTGATCAAATGATTGAGAAATAACTGAAATAATTCACTTAGCGACGCAATATTCAACTGTGCATAGATACGCTTACGGTGATTCTTTATTGTGCCTTCGGCAACGCCTAACTGCGCTGAAATCTCCTTGCTGTCATTACCTTGCGCGATCAGTGCTGCTATTTCTTGCTCTCGTTTGGTAAGAACTGTTTGTCCAAAGGACGCCAGTCCAGATTCAATCGCTTCACGTAGTTGCCCCGAATAGGCCGCTGGGCTGAAAACTGCCTCGGCGAGTGTAAACTCTGTCTGTTTCCAATGCTGCTGGCACAAAGACTGTATAATGGTGAAGTAAGATTTTAGCTTAACTAATAGAGGTTTGGTGAAGCGTTTGTCGTTTTCCATAAAACCAAAGTACAGTATAACCCAACGCGTCGGTTCGATTTCAATCAGCATGCTGAGTTCGTCTTTCCAACCGGTTTGATGGTAGAAGTGCTCACAGTAGGCTTGGTAATCGAGGTCGTTACGTGCGAGGTCTTTGTCCACAATATCTTTAAGCGTAAAGATACCTTGTTCTTTGTTAGCGTTAAGCTTTTGATAAAACGGGTCATTTTGAAAAGATGTGGTGAGATAACGTTGGAACAGGAGATCGCGTTCATTTTCAATCGAATCATACAGATAGATAGGGCGTTTACCTTCGCGATAACCTAAGATCACAGCACAATCAAAATTCAATAATACGCTGATCACATGCATGAGTTTGGGTGTAAAGTTTGGTGAGTTAAGAGCAGAAATCGTACCTGCAAGATGTATGTTTAATTCGTCATTATCCATGTGATTCGAGAGTCGATAAAGGTTAGGATAAGAATAACGCAACAAGCTGCTATCCCAAAGTTATATGTTGTGTATGACAGAGTTTGGTCTGTCGGTTAAAAGCTTTCTAATATCTAAAACAATCTGTTAAATGTTAATTTAGAATGTATATAACCAAAATTGTCCAAAAATAGGGTTGAGCGACCGTCTGTTTATCGCTCTTCACTGACGTTAACTTAAATCTAATTATTTCAACATCCTTTAATATATTTCAAGTGCACTTTATAGCCAATAAATGCTAGTTTAGTAGCAAATTAATTGAAGGGATAAATTATGAAACTTGAATCCTTAGCATTGCACCACGGGTATGAATCAGAGTCTACCACTAAATCAGCAGCGGTGCCGATTTATAATACCTCATCGTATACGTTTGATAATACACAACACGGTGCTGATTTATTTGATTTAAAAGTACCGGGTAACATTTATACCCGTATCATGAACCCGACTAACGCGGTTCTTGAGCAACGTATTGCTGCAATGGAAGGTGGAACTGGTGCGTTAGCTGTGTCATCTGGTATGGCAGCGATCACCTATGCGATTCAATGTTTATGCGAAGTAGGTACTAATATCGTTAGTACCAGTCAGGTATATGGCGGAACCTACAACTTATTTGCCCATAGTTTGCCGCGCCAAGGCATTGAAGCACGCATGATTAAAGCTGATGACTTCGCGGCATTTGAACAGGCCATTGATGAAAATACCCGCGCAGTATTTTGTGAGTCAATCGGTAACCCTGCTGGGAACATTGTTGATATTGAACGGATAGCGAAAATTGC
The DNA here is from genome assembly GCF_030408095.1 of Pseudoalteromonas sp. APC 3893. NCBI lineage: Bacteria > Pseudomonadati > Pseudomonadota > Gammaproteobacteria > Alteromonadales > Pseudoalteromonadaceae > Pseudoalteromonas > Pseudoalteromonas sp. APC 3893. The sequence goes on along the minus strand of NZ_JASDCD010000020.1, from coordinate 61,501 downwards.
TCACAGTAAAGGTGTCCCGCTGATTGTAGATAACACGGTAGCAACGCCTTATTTGTGCCGACCTTTTGAGTTGGGGGCAGATATCGTAGTGCATTCATTAACTAAATACATTAATGGTCATGGTACTGCAATTGGCGGGATGATAGTCGATTCAGGCAAATTCGATTGGAAAGCTAATGCAACTCGGTTTGCAATGATGAATGAACCTGATCCGTCATACCATAACGTGGTTTATACAGAGGCGTTTGCAGAAGCGGCATTTATCGGTCGTTGTCGCGTTGTGCCGCTGAGAAATACAGGGGCTGCCCTTGCTCCTAAGAATGCTGCGGATATTATGATTGGGCTTGAAACACTAGGCCTACGTATGGAGCGCCATTGTGAAAACGCGCAACAGCTTGCTGAGTATCTTGTAAATCACCCTAAGGTGCTTTGGGTTAATTATGCAGGGCTTGAATCTAGCCCTTATAATGCTATGAGCAAAAAAATAACAGGTGGCAAAGCATCAGGTATTTTAAGCTTTGGCATTGCTGGTGGTTTAGAGGCGGGAACTCGTTTTATTGATGCACTTAATATGGTGCTGCGCTTAGTTAATATAGGTGATGCTAAATCGCTAGCGTGTCACCCTGCATCAACAACGCACCGTCAATTAAATGATCAAGAGCTTGAAAAAGCAGGTGTAAGCCGTGATTTGATTCGTCTGTCTGTTGGTATCGAGAGCATCGACGATATTATTGCCGATGTAAGCCAAGCATTAGATAAAGCCTAAAATCACTAAGAGCTGGGCGCAAATAAATTGTGCCCAGTCTTTAAATTATTTATCTGCTTGTATGTTTGAGTCATGCCTAGGAGTATGAAGTATTGCCTGCTTTTCAGCTTCAGATAATATAATCCAATCGAAAATTTCTTCGCTGGTACGGCCACATCCAGTGCAATAGCCTTTCAAACGGTGGCACTGCCCAATACAGTCTGTTTTATATGCTATTGCACTGTTACTTTTAGATGGCTTCATAATCTTATAGCTCTAAAATCAGATTTATTGGCTTAAGGCTAAATATTGAGTTATTTAGAGGCAATGGGTTTACCGATTTCTAAGGAAGTCGACCATGGTTTTGAACGAGACATTGTCTTACCTGTATGAATTGAAATAACCGGTGTAGACTCGTCAAGTACAAAGGTAGTGCGCAATGATTCAGCCGACTCTTTTTGCTCTTGATGCCAGTTATTTTGGACTAAGCAAGCTCGAGTGAACTCAACTGCTTTTTGGTGCATGGCTACCGCCTGAGTTTGCTCTTGGTAATTCTCTTGACACTGGTATGTCACAGTATCAGTATCCAAGGCACTAATTTGACATTTATCACCAACAAGATCATATTTTGCAGTCCAAGTTTCGGCGTATTTGGTTGTTACGCGAGTGCCTTTTAGTTTTTCAAAACGAGTGTCGTAGGCAGCTAATAAACCGTTGATTTTTTCGCATGGTGTAAGATTATCAATCGTAGCTTTTTGCTCAGGCGTGAGGCTTGTACAGCCAGATAAAATTAGGCCGCCCAGTAATACAGTTAAAGACTTTTTCATAGCGCGCTATCCTTTTTATAATAGCAGTTCCTTGATAATTACTTGAAGGATACCTAAGGGCTTGAAAAAATGCTATTAAAGCGACAAAAATAAAATAACAAACGCCCTTAAGTCATTGGAGATGTGTGGGACTATTGTTTAACGTTCTCTACATTTTCTATTTTTACACTTCCTGAGCCATCAGTGAGTAAAGTAAAGCTTTGAGCTGTATCGATATAAATACCACCAGAACCATCGTTGACTGTAACTCCCCCCGATGTATTTTGAACATTAATAGTCCCTGATCCATCGTGAATTTTTACATCACTTAGACTGTTGGCAAGTTTAATGCTGCCAGAGCCGTCGTTGATCACTACTTTCCCCTCAATGTCGCGAGCATTAATTGAGCCAGAACCATCATCAATATTAAGAGAACCAGTAATATTGTTAATGATAATTTTACCTGAGCCGTCATGAATAGTTGTTGCCCCTGCATTGTCAATTGACAGTGAACCAGAGCCATCGTTAATGTTTAACTTAAATTTGGCAGGAATAGACACAGTAAGGTCAATGCGTGTAGGGTCTTCATCATGGTTATTACAGCTATTAGCTATTAGTTCGGCACTTTTAGCACGTTGTTTTAGTGATAAGCAATAATTGTTATGTGGTTGATCTTGGTATATTTCAGCCTTTACTGTTACAGAATTTGTATTACTGCCCACTATGTTCAAAAAGCCAGAGCCCGCTTCAACAGTTAATGTTGAAAGTGATTGGCCATCTAACGTAAGTTGTTTGGTTTCTTGTAATGTTAATTCGTTATTCCACGCTAACGCTTGAGTTGATAGCAAAATTGCACTTAGCAGTGTGAGGCGTTTGAATGTGTTAGTCATTATTATTCCCTTTCATTTATGTCGTGTTTTTAGTTTAGTCGCACAAAGCAATAAAAAGGTTTAAAGGAGAGGGCTATTTTTTAATTTCCTCTTATGTGTGCGCATATAAAGCGCTTAGCCTATTTGTAAGTAATTGACTTAAATATCCTTTGCACAAAGAGAGGAGAATGAGGAATAAATGAGGGTAAAGCAAAAAGTGTAATCGAAAAGTAGCGTCTCTTAGTCTATTTGTGAATTTTAATATAGTCGAGGATCTTTCAAACAAGGCGCTGAGCAAAGCCCAGCGCGTGTAGATAATTACTTATGGCGACCCTGTAGGCACGCAACCACATCTTTCAGCTCAAGGCCTTGGCGTTGTAGTAACACGATTAAGTGATACAACAAATCGGCTGATTCGTTAGTTAACTCGTCGTTATCGTGCTTCATTGCGGCAAGGGCCACTTCAACGCCTTCTTCGCCGACTTTTTGGCAGCTACGGCTTAAGTCTTTGGCAAATAATGAGGCGGTGTAGCTTTTTTCTGGAGCATCGTTTTTACGCTTAACAATTACTTGTTCTAGCTGGGCTAAAAAGCTGAGGCCTGGCTTTGCATCATCACCAAAACAGCTTTGCGTGCCTAAGTGACAGGTTGGACCCAGTGGGTTTGCAAGTACTAAGATTGAATCGTAATCGCAATCTGTATGCACAGATACCACTTCTAAGTAATTTTCAGAGGTTTCACCTTTGGTCCATAAACGATTTTTTGAGCGAGAATAGAACGTCACTTTTTGCTTATCAAAGGTGACTTCAAGGGATTCTTGATTCATAAAGCCTTGCATCAAAATAACCCCTGTACGGGCATCTTGTACGATGGCGGGGATCAATTCGCTTTTAGCAAAATCGACTTGGGTAAGGTTTTGTTTGGTTAGTTGCATAGTCGCGCCGCCACTTGGTTATCTGTTAAATATTGTTTCAATTCGCCGATGTTGATCACGTTTTTGTGAAAAACACTGGCTGCTAATGCGCCATCAACTTGGCTTTGTTGAAATACATCAACAAAATCTTGCATGGTGCCTGCGCCACCTGAAGCAATCAGTGGTATATCACATAAAGCGCGCATTTTAGATAACTGTTGGTTATCGTAGCCGTTACGTACACCGTCTTGGTTCATGCAATTTAGTACAATTTCACCTGCGCCTAAGTCTTGTACGCGTTTAACCCATTCCTCAGTTTTGTAGCGTGTGCGGCTTGATGCATTAGGATCGCCAGTTAATTGATAAACGAGGTATTCGTCCGTTGCTTCATCATAAAAACTATCAATGCCAACAACAACGCATTGCTTACCAAATTCATCATGTAACTCTTTAATAAGCTCTGGGCGGGCTATAGCCGGGCTGTTGATACTGATTTTATCGGCGCCACGTTCAAGTACACGCGCTGCATCAGCGACAGATTTAATACCGCCGGCTACACAAAATGGAATATCAATGTGGCGGGCAATGCTTTCAACCCAATTTACATCGAGTAGACGTTTTTCAACGCTTGCGCTAATTTCATAAAAAACCAGTTCGTCTGCGCCTGCTTCACTGTAGGCTTGAGCAAGAGTGAGAATATCGCCAACAATTTCGTGGCCTTTAAATTTAACACCTTTGACTACTTGGCCATCTTTTACGTCTAAGCATGGGATTATGCGTTTTGATAACATGCTAACGCCTCCTCAACATTAAACGCACCATCAAGTAGTGACTTGCCTAAAATAACGCCGCCCACACCCAGCTCTTTGAGCTTTTTAATGTCATCAAGTGAGCTTACACCACCAGACGCTTGCACTTTAATGTCGCTGTTGTGGTTAGCTAAATCTTGGTACAGTGAAAATGAAGGGCCGGTCATGGTGCCATCCTTACTGATGTCCGTACATAGAAAGTCAATTACACCCAATGCAACATAAAAATCGACTAGTTCAAACAAGCCAAATTCTGATTCACTTAACCAGCCGTGCGTCGCTGGTGCCCAGCCGCTGTCAGTTTTATTGACATCAAGGGCAATTACAAAGTGTTTAGCACCAAATTTTTCAATCCAGCTTTTCACTTCATCACGCTTTTCAACTGCCATTGAACCAATAACAACCTGATTTGCACCAGCGTTTAGCCAATCTTTAACATCTTGCTCAGTGCGAATACCGCCGCCTACTTGGTACGGTACGTTCAGTGCTTTGGTAGCGGCTTGAATGTGCTGCCATTGCTTTTTACTTGGATCCCGTGCGCCTTCTAAATCAACCAAATGCAATTTACCTGCGCCGCTTTGTGCATACTCTTGTAATCGTGCGCCAAGCTCAAACGGGTAAAATTGTGCAGTATCGTATTTACCTTGATATAAACGCACGATTTGATTTTGTAATACATCTAATGCTGGAATAATCACGTTAAATTCTCTTTTAATTTTGTTTGCCAGCAGCTTAAAGCTGCCAGTCTAAAAAGTTTTGTAATAACCGCGTGCCGACTTTTGCGCTTCGCTCAGGGTGAAATTGCATGCCCGCGTAATTGTCGTTGGCTACAATGGCTGAAAATGTTTGCCCGTATTCGCCGCTAACTAGTGTTGCATCGTTAACGGTGTGGGCAAAACTGTGCACAAAATACACTTGGTCGTTTACATCAAGGCCTTTGGTCAGTGCGTGTTCACGGTTAAGGGTTAAGTTGTTCCAACCCATATGGGGCGATGTTAAATTGCCAACGTCCAGCGCTTTAACTTGACCAGGAATTTTACCTAAACACTGAACGTTACCTTCTTCAGTGCTGTCGCATAAAAGCTGCATACCTAAACAAATACCCATAAGCGGGCGTTGGTATTCATTTATCGCTTGTTGCCAACCACCTTCAACTAAGCGCTTCATAGCAACGGATGCATGACCAACACCGGGTAAAATAGCGCGTTCAAAGTTTTTAAGCTGCTCAGGTGAGGTGATAACTTCTGGCGTTTCGCCAAGGCGTTCAAAGGCAAAACGTACAGAGTTTATATTGGCACAACCAGTATTAATTATGGCAATCATAAACACCCCTTCGAACTGGCTGTTTGTTGGCTAGCATCAGCGGCAATGGCCATACGTAATGCACGTGAGAATGCTTTAAATAAGCCTTCAACTTGGTGATGGCAATTACCATCGCTTACCGATAAGATTAAGCTAATCGCAGCGTTATCACTTAAGCTTTTAAAGAAGTGCTCAACCATTTGTACGTCTAAATCCCCCGCTTTTTCACGGCTAAAGTTGGCATTTAATACAAATGATGCACGCCCTGATAAGTCAATTTGTGCTTCTGCTTTGCATTCATCCATTGGCAGCGCAAAACCATAACGAGCAATTTGCGATTTAGTACCAAGTGCTTCTTTTAATGCAAGACCCAGCGCAATACCAATGTCTTCAACCAAGTGGTGCTCATCAATGTGTAAATCACCTTTAGCTTGAATATCTAGGCCAATGTTGGCGTGAGTACGAATTTGATCCAACATGTGATCAAAAAAGCCAAGGCCAGTGCTTATCTCACCATTTTTACTTTGATCTAAATTGAGTTTGACATCAATTTGTGTTTCTTTGGTGTTGCGAGTAACACGGCCTTTGCGGTCGGCTGTAGTGAGCTTGGTAACAATCGCGTTCCAATCACCGTCGTATAAAATACCTTCGCAGCATAGGTTTTGCGCCAGGCCAATATCAGTTTGGCGGTCACCAATAACGAATGAACGACCTAAATCTACTTTACCAGAGCGCATAAGCTCGGTCAGCAAACCTGTTTTAGGCTTGCGGCAATCGCAGTTTTGCTCATCAAAGTGTGGGCAAATTAATACGTCGTCAAATTTAATACCTTGGCTAGATAAAATATCCATCATTTTATCTTGTGCGATATCAAAATCAGCCGTAGGAAAACTGTCAGTTCCCAGACCATCTTGGTTTGACACCATAACCAAACGGTAGCCCGCAGCTTGCAATTGCAGCAGGGCAGGGATCACATTCGGTAAGAATTCTAGTTTTTCAAGGCTATCGACTTGTTTGTCGGTAACAGGCTCTGAAATGATAGTGCCGTCACGGTCGATAAATAAATAGGGGTTACTCATGATACTTCCTGCTCTTTTTGCACGGTTGATTGGCTTAGGCCATCTAACCAGACTTTTACTTGTTCTAATTCTTGCTCGCTGCCGATAGAAATACGCAGCCAATCGTTTTCACCATACAAGGTAAATGCTCGCATCACTAAGCCTTGTTTAAGGGCAATATTAAAGCTGTTTTTATTAGCTAGTTTTAAGGTAACAAAGTTACCTTCACCGCTTAGCACGTTTAATACCGCAGGCGAGGTTTGAAGCCACTGTTTTAGTTTTTCTTTTAAAGCATTTAAAATACTGACTTGGCGGCGCATTGAGGTAATTGCATCAGGGCTTAGAGCATTAGCAGCAATGCTTGCGACGACGGTTGATACTGGATACGGCGCAATCACTTTACGAATTGGCGCAAGAACTGACTCTTGTGCCAGAGTAAAGCCTGTACGTAGACCAGCCAGCGCAAAGGCTTTTGAAAGCGTGCGCAGTACAACTATGTTAGCAAATTCATTAATAAGGCTACTGGCGCTTTGCTCTGGGCAAAATTCAATATAGGCTTCATCAACAATCACCAGTGCTTTACCTTCAAGGGCCGTTGCAATCGCTTTAATTTTATCAAGCGAGGTTAGGCTGCCAGTTGGGTTATTTGGGTTACAAATAAACACTAACTTAGAATTCCCCACAGCGCTGACGATATCATCCACTGATCCTTCTAGTAGCAGGGTTTGGTTTAAGCCGTTAATAGCGACATTATGGGTATCAGCGGTGACTTTATACATACCGTAAGTGGGTAAAAATAACGCGATGCTGTCTTTGGCTGGTGCGCAGTATGTGCGTACAAGTAGCTCGATGCCTTCATCTGCACCACGAGTCATTAATACTTGCTCGGTGCTTAACTGCGCATACTCTGCATAGCGATTAATCACGCTAGCCGGTTGCGGATCAGGGTAGCGATTTAAATCACTAATATTAATATCAATGTTTTTTACATACGGACTTTCGTTAGCATTAAGCCAGGTGGTGCCTGTGAGTTTTTCACTTTTAGCTGAGCTGTACGCTGCTAACGCATCAATATTAGCGGGTAATAAAGTATTATTACTCATAATTCAGTCCCTTTATTAATAGCCTCTAAACGTACTTTTACTGCATTTGCGTGGGCGTCGAGTCCTTCAGCATCAGCCAGCGGTAAAATTGCTTTTGATAAGGTTTTTAAGCCATTTTCGGTGATTGTTTGTACTGTATATGTGCGAAAAAAGTCGAGCAAATTTAAGCTTGAATAGGTTGCACTGTATCCGTAAGTAGGCAATACGTGATTAGTACCAGAGGCATAATCACCCGCTGACTCAGGGGTATAATCACCAACAAACACAGAGCCCGCATTTTTAACTTTTGCTAAATAAGGGTTAGCATCGGCTAATTGCAAGATTAAATGTTCAGGGCCATATTGCGCAGACACATCAAATGCTTGGTCAATTGAATCAACCAATATTAATGATGAATTGGCCAGCGCTTGCGCGGCGATATCTTGACGCGATAGTTTAGCAAGTTGGCGCTCTATTGCTTGCTGAGTGCGCGCAATGATTAATTCACTATTACTGAGTAGAATAACTTGAGAATCAGCACCGTGTTCAGCCTGAGATAACAAATCAGCGGCAATAAACTCAGGGTTAGCACGTTCATCAGCAATAACTAAAACCTCTGAAGGACCTGCTGGCATATCAATCGCCATACCGGGTATTGTTTGTGCTACTAGTTGCTTAGCCATAGTGACAAAGCTATTACCTGGGCCGAAAATTTTATTCACTTTTGGTACTGAGCCAGTACCATAAGCCATGGCGGCGATTGCACCTGCGCCGCCACTTTCTACGATTGTATTTATTCCGCATAATTTAGCTGCATATAAAATTGCTGGATTGATTTGCGCATCCCCTTGCACTGGTGTTGCTAGAACGACAGTCTTAGCGCCGCTTAACTGGGCTAGTACACCTTGCATGATCACAGAAGAAGGCAATGGCGCGCTGCCACCAGGTACATAGATACCTACTGCTTCAATTGCTTGATATTTTAATTCACATAACACACCCGGTTGGGTGATTAATTGAATATCTTTTGGCAATTGCGCTTGATGAAAGCGTTTAACATTTGCATATGCTGTATCAATAGCATATTTAAGCTCAGGGCTTAGCTGTTGTACTGCATTATTTATTTCTTCAATAGGCACTAATAATCGTGGTGTTGGGCGATTATCAAATTCTTTTGCCATGGCGAGTAGGGCATCATCACCTTGCTCTTTTACATTTGTCATAATGCTTTGACAAATCTCTTCTACCTTTGCACTCGCACTGACAGCAGGGCGCATTAGCGCCGCTGCTTGTGCGTCTGCGGATACCTCATTCCAGCGCAGCATCTAGTTACTCCATCATTTTTTCAATTGGCATAACTAAGATAGAGTTCGCGCCCAGCGCTTTAAGTTGCTCCATCGTTTCCCAAAATAGTGTTTCGCTGCTCACCATGTGTAGTGCAACATAATCATCAGAGCCAGCTAAAGCAAGAAGTGTAGGTTGGCCAGTGCCAGGGAGTAGGTCACAAATCTCATCAAGCTTATCTTTTGGTGCGTGTAGCATGATGTACTTGCTTTCTTTAGCTTGTTTAACACCACGTAAGCGTGGCATTAGCTTATTGATTAGAGCTAGCTTATCAGCATCTTGTAAGTCTTTATTTTGAATTAAACAGGCGTTTGATTCTAAAATAGTATCGCCTTGCATTAAGCCGTTTGCTTCAAGTGTTGCACCGGTAGATACTAAGTCACAAATGGCATCAGCAAGACCAGCACGAGGCGCTACTTCAACAGAGCCTGTAAGCATAACGGTGCTGGCGTTAATACCTTCACGTTTTAAGTATTGCGTTAGAATTTCAGGGTAAGTGGTGGCAATACGCTTACCTTCAAACCAGCTTTTATCTTGTGAACCAAGCTCTTGTGGCCATGCAAGTGCTAGGCGGCAAAAACCAAAATCAAGTTTTGCTAGTTTATTTATCTCACTTGGCACACCTTGACGTTCGCGTTCTGCTTGTACTTCTACAAGTACATTTTCGCCTACGATGCCTAAGTCACACACGCCGTCCATCACAAGGCCCGGGATATCGTCATCGCGTACGCGCAGTACGTCAATTGGCATATTGGTAGAGTGTGCAATTAAGCGCTGCTCACGTAAATTAAGTTTAACACCTAATTGTTTAAGTAAGTCTTGGCAATCTTTAGAAAGGCGGCCACCTTTTTGAATGGCGATACGTAGACGGTTGCTGTTACTCATTATTCATTTTCCTTTAATTTAAAAACTAAAAACCCCGAGGGAACCTCAGGGCGAAAATGAATCTAGTATGTTGATTCGCCAGAGGTTCCTTTTAGGAATAACCTCTCAGCGAAAGACCTGACAGGTTATTCCGGTGAATGGTGGTGATGATGTACTGTTGTCAGGTTCAAGCGCATTATAATATTTCCTAAATAACTTTTGTTTTGTATTACAGTGTCGAAACAAAAGAGTTTAATCTGTTTAAGTAAATTTCACATATAGAAAAACATATTTTTGTTACAGATGGCAAGTTTTTTTTGCATAAATTAAAGAATAAGCTATAACGGCCGATGATAAGAGTGACCAAAGGAGGAACGTATGGATATTATGATCCCTTACATAGGGCAAATAACTCGATTGCAGGTTGAGTCTAAAGGTGCTTTTCATATTGCGGGTCTAAAAGACTCGAACGCGCAGCGAATTGAACGGGAAAAGCGGCAAAAAAGGGAGTTGTCTCGACAAACTAAAATGGCAGAAAAAACTGTGCAAGAAAGAAAAAAACAGCAAGAAAACAACAGCGAAGAAGACAAGCACTTAGATACATGGGCGTAAAAGGTGTGGTAGTTTATTCACCCCAAGAGGATAATTAATTAGTTTTAACTTAGCCGCGATAAGCTTATCGCGGCGAGAACTGTTCAATTTTACTTTTCTTTGTTGGCACTGATACTACTTTGAATGAGAGGAGAAATAGTTAGACCCTGAACAATAATAGAGAATATCACGACCACATAAGTGATTATAACAATAAGGTTGTGTAAATCTGATTGCCCAATAAACACCTCATCACGTGGGATTGCCGCGGCCATTGCCAGTGCCAAACCACCACGCAAGCCACCCCAAGTTAAAATTTTCACTGTGTGTTTGTCATAGTGTCGAAATTTCTTAAAGAAGATAAACGGTGCGCCAACACTGATAAAACGGGCAAAAAGTACCATGGGTACCATAAGTAAACCCAAGCCAATTTCAGCTAAGCTGATGGGCATAGTGACAATTAGCATACCAATAATCAAAAACAATAATGCATTTAGAAAACTATCAGTGGCGTGCCAAAAATCTTTTACGTATCGAGTGTCTTCAGGCCCTGTGCGCTCAGTGGCCTTGCTACGGGTGATATTACCAAGCAATATTCCGCTGGTGACCATGGCCAATGCACCTGATATTTCCCAAATATTGGCAGCGGCAAATCCTGCTGTTGGGATAGTTAAAGTAAGTAATAAACGAATGTTGACATCGCGGCTGTTAATTATTAAAAAATGTCCCACTAGCGCAATAACTAAACCAAACGCAATACCACCAATGGCATCAACTAAGAATAACTCGCCTACATCAACTACCGTTGCTTCAGTGCCATAAAACGCCACTGCAAAAATGGTGGTGAAGATCACTAAACCAATACCATCGTTAAACAGTGACTCGCCTTCAACCTGTACAGATATTCCTTCTGGAGCACGCATTTGTTTGATAATAGCAAGTACAGCGATAGGGTCGGTTGGGCTGATCAGTGCACCAAACAATAAACAGTAAATAAAGGGCACAGGCCAACCGAGTAGCTCAAATGCGTAAAAGCTTAAATAACCAATGATGAATGTTGAAGCTAAAGTTGAAAATAGCACCAAAGCAGTGATTTCCCAGCGTTGCTTTTTTAACGCCGCTAGGTTGATTTCTAACGCACCAGCAAATAGTAGAAACCCTAACATCCCTTTGAGTAATAATTGGTTAAAATTAATACTTGAAACAACTTGGGTGATCTCAAGTGCAGTAGAATCGCCTTGTAGTTTTACTGCTAAAATTAACAATAATGAAATCACAACTGAGCCTGTCGTTATGGCAATGGTGGTTTGCATTTTCAGTATATATTGGTTGGCAAAAGCAATAAAAATTGCAATTGCAGATAAAAAACAGATCAGATACCAAGCATTCATAGATTAACCTTCAATAATGTGAACCGGTACTTACACATAGTCCATTAAAATAGTTATGTGTTGTAACGTATTTGTCAGTTTTAAGCGATGTTATTCGGCTTTTACTATAGCTGGTGAGATTCACCATAACTCTATGGTACTCCTGTCTTTTCATAAGTCACAGTGAATACACATTTTTTATAATACGATTCCGTTTATTCTTATATACTTTTGAAACTTAACCTCTAAAAAGTTTTAGAATGTTGCATTCACTTGCTCTAGGGGGATACCTTACGTAAAATCACGCTATTATATTTAGTAAAGTGATCGTTATTATCAAACAGCTATTCAGTGCAACAGGCCCATTAGCGCTTTCCCTTGATGGATACACACCTAGGCAACCACAAATTGATATGGCTGTTGCGGTAAGCGAAGCACTGAAAAACCGTTCTCAACTTGTGGTTGAGGCGGGTACCGGGACGGGGAAAACCTATGCTTATTTAGCGCCTGCGCTTAAATCTAAAGGTAAAACAATCATTTCTACGGGTACAAAAGCTCTTCAAGAGCAGCTTTATCACCGTGATCTACCGCAATTAGTCAAAGCGCTTAGTGCCAGTAAAAAAACGGCCTTATTAAAAGGGCGCAGCAACTACTTATGTACATACCGATTGAATCAGCATGTTGCTCATGTGCCAACAGATGACTCTGATGTTATGCATCAACTCGCAATGGTGGCTAAATTTGCCAGTGAAACTCATACTGGTGATTTAGCCGATTGTATTGGCATTGAAGAAGACGCCAAAGTGCTTCCTTATGTTAGCTCTACGGCTGATAATTGCTTAGGCAAAGAATGTCCTGATTTTCAAGAATGTTATATCCGAAAAGCACGCTTAACTGCCATGGAAGCCGACGTTGTAGTCGTCAATCATCATTTGTTTTTTGCCGATATGGCTGTGAAAGATACAGGTTTTGCTGAACTTATCCCAACTGCAGATGCGTATATTTTTGATGAAGCTCATCAACTTAGCGAAATTGCTAGTGATTATTTTGGAGAGAGTGTTAGTAGCAAAAAGTTAATTGATTTAATTAATGATTTACGTGCTATTTATCGTGCTGAAATTCCAGATATGCTGCAATTAGGTAAAACACTTAATAAGTTAGAGACCAGTGTAGCTGATTTACGTTTACAGTTTGGATTAGACAGTAGCCGCGGGGATTGGCGAGAAAAACTTGCCAATAAAGATGTATGTGCAGCCTTGCACCGAGTGATTAGTGATTTAGATTTCCTATATCAAGTGCTGAAGCATTGTTTAGATAGAAGCGATAAAATAGAGCACCCTTTTGAGCGAACCCTTGCATTCAAAGGGCAATTAGAACGAGTATTTGATATTAGCCAAACGGGTTACAGTTACTGGTATGAAACGACACGTCGCTACTTAACCGTACATGTTACACCATTGAACGTATCCGTTAAGTTTGCACAAATGATGCAAGAGACTGGCGCCGGTTTTGTATTTACCTCGGCTACTTTATCGGTTGATAATGGCCTTGAACATTTTAATGCAAGCCTGGGTCTTAAGCCTGCAAAAAGCATGATGGTAGATAGTCCGTTTGATTATTATGAGCAAGCATTGTTATGTTTACCTCGCTATCTGCCTGAAACACATGCCGCTAATATGCCACATGCGATTATTAAGCATACTTTGGCATTGATAAAGGCTGCAAAGGGACGCTGTTTTGTCTTATTTACTAGCTATCGCATGATGCATTTAGTTGCCGAAGGGTTGAGTACACAAATAGACTATCCTATTTATATGCAAGGCCAAATGTCTAAACGCATCATTCTAGAAAAGTTTACCCGCCACGGCAATGCTGTATTATTAGGCACAGCTTCGTTCTGGGAAGGGGTTGATGTCAGAGGCAGTACGTTAAGTTGTGTTATTATAGATAAGTTACCATTTGCAGCCCCCGATGACCCGTTACTACAAGCTAAAATGCAAGATGCACAAATGCAAGGTCACGACCCATTTGCCTATATTCAATTGCCTCAAGCGGTCATCGCATTAAAACAAGGAGTGGGGCGATTAATACGTGATAATAAAGATAAAGGTGTATTAGTCATTTGTGACAATCGCTTAGTTACCCGCCAATATGGCCAAGTTTTTTTGAAAAGTTTACCGCCAATGCGCCGTACCAGAAGCATTGAAGTGGCGAGTGAATTTTTAGAACAGATAAATTAGAGAAACCAAACATGAGTAATACAGCAACTAATCATGCCGTAAATTTTTTAGCACTTGATGCATCAACAGAAGCACTTTCTTTGGTGTTAACTATAAATGGTCAGACATATTCGCATTTTGAAGAGTGCCCTCAGCAACACAGTCAAAAAATTCTTCCTTTAGTTGATGCTCTTTTAGAAAAAGCAAATTGCCGTTTGCAAGATTTAGACGTAATTGGCTTTGGACAAGGTCCGGGTAGTTTTACTGGTGTAAGAATTAGTGTTGCCATAGCTCAGGGTCTTGCTTATGCCTGTAATTTACCGTTAGTTGGTGTATCCACACTACAAATGATGGCGCAGCAAGCATATCAAGAAACCGGTGCAACAGAGGTATTTAGTGCCATTGATGCCCGTATGGGGGAAATTTATTACGCTCAATATACGCTTGCAGCAGATAGCACCATGGAATTAGTGGCTGAAGAACAAGTACTTAAGCCAGATAATCTTGATTTAAATAATAAGCAGGGGATGGCTGTTGGCACCGGCTGGCAAACTTACCCAGAAGCATTACAAGGTATTGCCGGTTTGACGCTTAATAATGACATTACGCTGCCAAATGCTTTGTATATGTCGGCATCAGTTATTAAAGGCTTTACCCATAACCAAACTGTAGAAGCGGCTCAAGCACAGCCTAAATATGTACGTGACACCGTAACCTGGAAAAAACTTCCTGGTCGCGAATAGAATAAATCACAAACTTGCAAGGTCACTGATTATGGCACATAATTCAATTGACCTTTTTGATGAGAACTGCATGTGACTTTACCCATTGGCTCAGGTTTTTACACGGGTGATATTCCCGGTAAGATTACCTCTAAACAGAATGTAGCTAATAAACCGCAACGTTTATTAGAGCAATCTAATGGCCATGAAAAAAAGCCCGAATATGTTAAATCGAGTCAAGAAGGCTTTGATCTTGCTCAGAAACTTCAATTAAACAGCAATAAAACAAATACACAATATCAACAAACTATCTATGATCAACCCTCAGCCAAAGTAAGCAAAGCTATTTCCACTTATACTGAATTTGCCAACCTTGAGCGTCGGGCTGAAGTACAAAATTTAATTGGTGTGGATATTTACGCTTAAATTAATCCTCACAATGACGCTAGCACTAATTAGATTAGCTGGTAAATGCAACGCAAATGTTGCTCAAAGAGTAGAAATGAATTGCATGAATCAGTAGTAAAAAAAGCCCAAATACATTCAATACAGGGCTTTTTATATAATAAAGCATTAGCGTTTAACGTGGTGTTGAACCTGTTAAAAAATAAAGCTTAATTATTTATAAAGTTTATTAATTTATCTGCAATTTCAACATTATCTATCGAACCTGTAAACTCAGATGCACCAGTACCGTAGGCAAAAACTTGTACGTCTACCGCTGTGTGACCGCCCGTTGTCCATCCGGTAAAGCTTGCTTTATTAATGATATTCTTAACAACTAAATTGAGTGCTTTTTCACCCAGTTTTTTAGCTTGCTCTAATTTCACTTTATTTTGCGGGCTAAATTCAATATTTGTATTTTCTTGCCATACTGTTTTTATATCACTGCTCTGAAGCAGCAGTGCAGTAAGGGTTGTAGCGGTTGCTTTTACGCCTTTAATGACATCAGTTTCCCATTTATACTGGCTATGGGCACCAATAGATAAACCACCAGTTGAGTGATCGGCCGTGACGACTAGCAGTGTGTCTGGGTTTTGATCTATATAAGCTTTAGCAAGCTCAATAGATTTTGCAAAGTCGTCCATCTCAGCCATCGCACATGCAATATCGTTAGCATGCCCGCACCAATCAATCTGGCTGCCTTCAATCATTACAAAAAAGCCATCTTTTTTGTTTTTATCGAGTAGAGTAAGGGCTTTATTAGTCATTTTAGCTAATCGCGTTGGATTTTCATCTAACGCATATGGCATACCCACAGGGGCATAAAGTCCTAGTGCTGGTAACTGTTTTATATCGCTTAATGAACTAAACTCATCGCTGTAATGGTAACCCGCGTCTTTAAATTCTTCGACGAGATTACGATCTTCGCGAATAAAGTACTTAGTACCACCGCCTAACATGAGATCAACAGGCAGTTTTCCCGCAATTTTGTTATCTATATAATCATTGGCAATTTCGTCATAGTTACGGCGAGATTCATTGTGAGAGGCAAAACTGGCAGGTGTTGCATGATTGATTTGCGATGTAGCAACTAAAGCAGTGATCATGCCTTTTTCTTTGGCAATTTCAAGCATTGTTTTAACTGGCTTTTTATCGGTATCAACGGCAATTGCACCATTATAACTTTTATGGCCAGAGCTCAGTGCTGTTGCGCTGGCTGCGCTATCAGTGACATAAGTATGATCGTCAGGATAAGTATGTGCCATGCCCATTAAAATTGTATCGAATACTGTATTTTCAATCTGCTTAGTTTTAGCGTCATCTTTATAATAACGATAAGCAGTGGTATACGCAGGGCCCATACCATCGCCAATCATGTAAATAATGTTTTTTGGTGCTTGCTCTGCATAGAGACTGCTTGAACATAGCAGTGCCAATAGGCTTAATTGTTTTTTCATTTTTGTACCCTGTGTATTGTATGGTGTTATTGTATATGCAATGTATTATAAATAAATGTATTTTTCGTTGAACAGCCCTAAAATATAGAGGAGTAACTAGGTGCAATCATTTTCAATTCAAAGTGGCGAATTAACACTTCATGGCCTAACCTTTGGCTCAGGCAAAGAAGTCGTGATTGCGTTACATGGTTGGTTAGATAATTGTCATAGTTTTATTCCGATGCTTGATGGTGCTCAACTTTATGCGACTTGGTACTGTATTGACTTTCCTGGACATGGCAAGTCAGATTGGCGCAGCGCCGATGCACATTATTACTTTGCTGATTATATTGATGATGTTTATAACTTAATACTTGAACTAGGAGTAGATAAAGTACACCTCGTAGGCCATTCTATGGGGGCAATGGCCGCAGGTCTTTTCGCCAGTTGTTTTCCCCAAAAGGTTCTCTCTGTCACTATGATTGAAGGTTTTGGTGTGATGACTACACCTAGTGATGAGGTGGTAAAACAATTACGTTTAGCGATACTAAAACGTCACCAAATACGCAATAGAAAACCGCGATTTTATGACTCGAAAGAGCAAGTTTACAAGGCGCGGGCGCTATCCACCGATTTATCGATGGAATTAATTGCTCTATTAATGGACAGAAATCTTGTGTCGACAGAGCAAGGAATACAGTTGACAACAGACCCTAAGCTCAAAAATCATTCAGGATTTAGATTTGATGAACCACAATGTATAGCAATTATAAATGAAATAAATGTGCCATGTCAGCTGATATTAGGTTCTGAAGGGTATCCGTTTGTAGTTGAGAATTTAGCTAAATATAGTTGTTATTTCAAAGATTTAAATGTAGTTGAAGTGGATGGCGGGCACCATTGTCATATGCAAAGTAATGAGCAATGCCTATTGCAAGTTCATGCATTTATGCAGCAAACTGGTGCATGTTAATTGTATAATTGCCCCAAATGTGGGATTATTTGTCGATTAGAGTATTTGCTCGATTGTTAAAGTGCCTTACATAGTTTAAGGTTTAATAAAAATAAATTATAAACAGAACAGGAGCTAAGAGTGGAAAAGATCTGGCTTAAGCGCTACCCAGAAGGTATGCCTGAAACTATCGACCCTGAACACTATAATTCATTATTAGAAGTGTTTGAGAAGAGCTTCGCTGATTACAAAGATTTACCAGCCTTTACTAATATGGGCAAAACCTTAAGTTATAATGAGATGGACAGTGCAACTAAACGTGTTGCGTCTTATATCCAAAATGACTTGGGACTAAAAAAGGGTGCAAAGGTTGCGGTCATGATGCCAAACCTGTTGCAAACACCAGTGACAATTTTAGGTATTCTACGTGCTGGTTGTGTAGTCGTTAATGTAAACCCACTTTATACAGTGCGCGAGCTTGAGCATCAGCTTAATGATTCTGAGTCAGAGGCTATCTTTATCTTAGCTAACTTTGCTGACACATTAGAAAAAGCATTGGCTAAAACGAATGTAAAACACATTGTAGTGACACAAGTTGGCGATATGGTAGGTGGTGTTAAAAAACACATCGTAAACTTTGTCGTTAAACACATTAAAAAAATGGTGCCTACATATAATTTACCAAACCCAATTAAGTTTTCGCAGGCACTTGGCGGTGACGAGAATCGATACGTAAAGCCAGAAATTACTTTAAACGACCTTGCTTTTTTGCAATACACAGGTGGCACAACCGGTGTATCAAAAGGTGCAATGTTAAGCCATGGCAATATGGTTGGTAATCTTGAGCAAGTATCTGGTTGTTTAGATAAAGTGCTTGAACGCGGTAAAGAAGTTGTTGTTACCGCATTACCGCTTTATCATATATTTGCTTTAACGGCTAACTGCCTTGCATTTATGAAGTACGGTGGACTTAACCTATTAATCACTAATCCGCGTGATATGCCTGGGTTTGTAAAAGAGCTAGGCCAGCATAAATTTACTGCTATTACTGGGGTAAACACGCTGTTCAATGGGTTATTAAATACCCCTGGATTTGCTGAGCTTGATTTTAGCCATCTTAAAATGTCATTAGGTGGTGGTATGGCTGTTCAGCGTCCTGTTGCTGAAAAATGGCAGTCAGTAACTAACACTAAATTAATGGAAGGCTACGGCTTAACTGAGTGTGCACCACTTGTTACTATTAGTCCGTATGATTTAGAAGCATATAACGGTTCAATTGGTTTACCTGCTCCAAGTACAGAACTTAAGCTTATGCTTGATAATGGCGAAGAGGCCGCAAAAGGTGAGCCAGGTGAGTTGTGGGTTAAAGGTCCTCAAGTAATGCTTGGCTATTATAACCGCCCAGATGCAACCGCTGAATGTTTAAAAGACGGCTGGTTTGCAACGGGTGATATTGCCACTTACGATGATGAAGGCTTCTTTTATATTGTGGATCGTAAAAAAGACATGATCATTGTATCTGGCTTTAATGTGTTCCCAAATGAGATTGAAGAAGTGGTTGCAATGCATGATGGTGTACTTGAATGTGCGGCTATCGGTATTCCTCACGATGTCAGTGGTGAACAAGTTAAAGTTTTTATTGTTAAAAAAGACCCATCTTTAACTGAAAAAGATATAATAAAACACTGTCGTGATAATTTAACTAATTACAAAGTGCCCAAACTCGTTGAGTTTAGGGATGAGTTACCAAAAACCAATGTTGGTAAAATACTCAGAAGAGCTTTGAAAGATTAGCAACTATAAAAAAACCGGCAATTGCCGGTTTTTTTATTGTAGGAGCAAAAGTGCAATACCAATTGATCCAAACCCAAAATCAACTTAATGAGTTTGTAGAGCAAATTCGTAATAAACCTTTATTGGCAATTGATACTGAGTTCATGCGTCGAAGAACACTTTACCCGGAAGTTGCGTTAATTCAGGTATATGATGGAGAGCATCTTGCGCTGATAGACCCCTTAGCTGAACTATCATTGTTTGAGTTCTGGGAGATATTACGTGATGAAAATGTATTAAAAGTGCTGCATTCACCGTCAGAAGACATTGAGGTATTTCAAAAGTACGCAGGATTTGTTCCTACACCGTTATTTGATACCCAGTTTGCTTTGCAGTTACTTGGCCGTGGCAATTGCATGGGCTTTGCACACATGGTTAAAGCTTTACTTGACATTGATATCGATAAAAGTGAGTCCAGAACCAATTGGTTACAGCGTCCACTAACTCAGAAGCAGCTCGATTATGCTGCAGCGGATGTATATCACTTACTACCTTGCTTTAAGATCATTATTGAGCAAATTAATGAAGCAGACTATTTTCAGTTAGTTATCAATGAAACTAATTTAGTAGCGCAAAAGCGCGCTTATCAAGTGCCAGATGATTTATTATATAAAGATATAAAAAATGCATGGCAATTAAAGCCATCAGAATTAGTGATTTTAAAAGAACTCGCTGCTTGGCGAAGAAATAAAGCAATACGTAAAAATTTAGCGCTTAATTTTGTCGTAAAAGAGCATAACCTTGTTGAGATAGCAAAGCGTAAACCAACAAGTTTAAATGCATTACGTAATATTCCAGACGTTGAAAATATTGAAGTGAATCGCTCTGGTGTAGAAATATTGAAGTGTATAGAACAAGCAAAAATAATAGAGGTGTCTCAGTACCCTGAACAACTTAAGCGATTAATTGATTTTCCTGCTTATAAAAAAGTAGCTAAAGAAATTAAACAAAAAATTACTAAAGTGGCCAAAGAGCAGGGGATCCCTGAAGATGTTCTTGCATCTAAAAAACAAATAAATCAACTCATTAGCTGGAATTGGAAATTGACACCTGAGCAACGCACAACACACATAAAGCCTGATTTACTTAATTCTTGGCGGTATGACTACGTAAAAGAAGTATTGCAAGAGTGGGATGTGTAATTAACCAGAGTTCAGGTTAATTAGTTTGAACTCGCTTGTTTAAAGCGAGTTCTTAGCTTTTTATTGATTCATAGTAGCAAGAATAGTATCTAAATTAGCTTTTGATTTTGCAACACTTTGCAAAGGTGTAAGTCCTTGAGGGTACTCTTCTTGTTCAATCACGAGCCACTCAACCCCTCCATCAATCAGCAAAGACTTGATTATTTTTTGCCAAGGATAATCATTTTCACCAAATATTGGGCTTAAATTATCTCCTTCGTGAGTCCGTACTTTCAAATGTGTAGCTAAGGTTCTGCCTGGGTATTTTTTTATGTAATAAATAGGGTTTTTATTAGCGAAATGTACCCAGCCAATATCAAGCTGTAAGGGCATTGTTTTAGGAGTATTGCTGGCAATATTGTCCCAATATGTCGCATTTTTAAATTGCTCAAACTCCCTGTTATGGTTATGAAAGCCAATTGACATAGCATATTTCTGCGCTAATTCATTCACTTCACTGAGTTGTTTATTTAATGATTTAATTCCCTTTGGATCCCATGCTCGTTCATCCCAAGGTACAAAAAGTAGACTTACACCAAGCGATTTATAGAACAGTAGTGTACTTTCTAACTTATCTTTTGTAAGTGCGTCAAACCCAATGTGTGCGCTACTTGCAACAAGCCCTAAATTATCTAATCGAGCCCTAAGTGCACTTGGGTTTTCCTTGTAATTACCAAACTCTCCAGCAAACTCAACGCCGTTAAACCCCATATTTGCAAGTGCGTTTAAAGTACCATCAAAATCTTGTTTTAATTCATTTTTAACTGACCAAAGTTGAACGCTGATGGGAAGCGATGACTTTTTAGACTGTAACGGCATCGACAGTAAAAGGCTTATTATCAATAAAGCTTTGCAGTAATAAAAAAACGAAATCTTGTTATTAATCATTATAAAACACCTATAAAGAAGCAGGGATTGCTCCCTGCTTTGGTCTGGGCTAACTAAAAATTAATCTTGGTATGCATACTCAGTTAATCCAAGCTCAGCTAACACGCTATCAAGATGTGCTTTTGCTTCACTGGAAGGACCTGGGTAATCGCCGGCAATTGGCACATTGCCTAAATAACCAATATCTTTACAGCCTTGGGGAGTACAAAAATAAGCACCCAATACTAAATTTTTAAATCTTAAAAAGGCATTACCAATTCGTTGGAATTGAGCCGGTGTAGTATCATCAAAATAGGCAATGTCATTTAAAATAGCAGTTTGTTGATCGCTGTTTAATGCGATAAATTGCTTTTTGAAACGCAAATTAGACTCGTCATCAATCCAGGCAAGGCCATGGAGAATCGTGACCCGATCCTTTTGTTGTCCGTTATAAGGAGAGCTTACCCATTCATCAATGACGCTGGGCACATTGACATCAGTAGCGCTAGGGTTATTACCTTCTTTTGGCACAATGTAATCTGCTAAAACAGCAACTAGGTTTAATTGATGCTGAGTTAAGGTGAGCGGCCATGGAGATTCTGGTGGCATAACCATGTTAGGATCAGTGCCATAGCCCTTAGCTGTAATTGGTTTTAAATCTAATTCGGGCCAATGGCCTTTATCACTTATTTTTTCTTCTAGTGCTTTGCTGCAACCTGCAGAAAGTGACACAGCTGAACCTGCTGCGAGTAAACCGAGCCACTTAAGTGACTCTCGGCGAGTCATCCCAGAAATGTATTTATATGAATCAACACGATCTTCGTTATGCATGTTAAAGCACTCCTTGTTCAATTTGTTCTGAAATCCAGGTTGAGTTGCGCATTGCTAAAGTCATTATTGTGAGCGTGCAGTTCTTATGGGGGTTAGACGCGAATACGCCCGCATCCATAACAAATAAATTATTGCAATCCCATGTTTGCCCCCATTGGTTGGTAACAGAATCCTTAGGATCGCTGCCCATTCGCGTTGTACCAACTTCGTGAATGATCTCACCACCTTTGGAAATTGCTTTCTCTGCTGGAGGTAATTTACCTACCTTAGCACCCATGTTTTCTAAAATTTGCTTCGCTGTTTTTAAACCGTGTTTAATTTGTTTAAGTTCTCGATCAGACCATTTAAAATGAAACTTAGAAACTGGAATACCCCATTTATCTTTTGTATTTTCATCAATTTCCATATAAGTGTCATCATTTGGAAGCATCTCACCACGCAGAGCAAAGCCTACATAGGAGCCATAGGCATCGCGTACTTGTTGTTTTAACTCAGCCCCGTAGCCTTTTTTATCACCCGATACACCAGAGCCTGGTTGATTAAAGCCACTGCTTATTTCAAAGTGATAGCCACGTGGGAAGTCCAGCTCACCTTTAGCATGGGCTTTATGTCCCCACCAAGGGATAAATAGGTGATTTCCGGTATGACCATCTTCGTTATAACGAGGTCGACCTTTTAATGCTGGTATTTGAGCACCAAGCCAAGCACCGGTAGAGTCCATAAGATTACGACCCACCTGACCACTTGAATTAGCTAATCCCTTAGGGTGTTTCTTATGTTTAGAGTTAAGAAGAATACGCGCTGACTCGCATGCACTTGCTGCAAGGATAACAATATCAGCTGACAATGACTGTTCAGAAACTGTCTTTTTATCAACATACGTCACACCAGTAACTTTACCATTGTCGTCAACGGCAACAGATTTAACCATTGCATCGGTTATTATTTCTAGGTTACCTGTTGCTTTTGCCATTGGTAATAGCGAGGTGGTTGTTTGAAACGCTGCACCAATAGAACAACCATGGCCACATGGCGTTGCATAAAAGCATGCCATTCTGTCATCTTTATTACGTGTTAAAACGGCTCTGTGCATTGGCACGGCAGAAATACCAAGCTTTTTTGCACTTGCAGCAATAAGTAGCTCGGGGACTCTTGGTGTTGGAGGTGGTTGCAACACACCTGGCGCTGAAGGAGGCATATCGTCAAGGCCTGTATTTGTGCCACAAATCCCTACTAATTCTTCAGTGATGTCATACCATGGCGCAATATCCTCATAGACGAATGGCCAATCTGCTCCGTTTCCGTCTTGGCTTTTACCTTTAAAATCATGTTCACTAAACCTAAGTGAGTAACGACCCCAATGGTTAGTACGTCCACCAAGCATACGAGCTCGCCACCAATAAAAATTGGTTCCTTTTGCGTTAGTATAAGGTTCGTCAGGAACTTGCCAACCACCATCAACGGTTGCATCGTAAAAGCCAAAGTTTTTATCTTTATTCCCAGCTCCCATTAATGGGGCTTCACTGTTACGGCGAAACATCGGGCTTTCTTTTTTCGGGTCGTAATCGCGGCCTGCTTCAAGTAGAAGTACTTTGTGCCCTAATTTTGTTAAGGTATATGCAGCCATTGCACCGCCAGCACCTGACCCAACAACAAGTACTTTATGATCAAAAGTAGACATAGTTATAGCTCCTTAATTTTTATATTTTTGAACCAAACTTTGTCACCATGATCTTGCAAGCCAATATGGCCTTGCTCAGAGGTTGCAAAGTTAGACCAGGTTGCAAATTTGCTGTTTTTAACTAGGGTATTCCACGAACTGCTACCCACAACCATGCTGACGGTACTGACGCCATTTTGCCAAACCTGTAAATGATTATTCAGCATTTTGATACGTACAGTATTCCATTGCATCGCAGGTTTATGTGCGGCACTCGGTGCAGTTAATAAATCATAAATTGAGCCTGATAAATGTGAGTCAATTTCAGTATCTGAGTGGCGTTCGTTATCAATGATCTGTATTTCAGGTGCATGGGAATAAATCATGCTCCCTAATTCATCAGCAAGCACAAAAATACCACTATTGCCGACTTCACTAATCTTCCAATCAATTTTTAAATCAAAATTTTGGTATGATTTTTTAGTTAAAATATCACCACCACCTTTTGTTAGGAGCATTGCCCCATCATCGATAACCCATTTTGAGCTGATTGAATCACTTTTAAAGTTACGCCATTGCGACATATCTTGACCGTTAAATAGTAACTGCCATCCGGCTTTTTCTTCTTCTTGAGAAAGTTGATTATCGATGCTTTTAGCAAATGCGGTACCGGTAAAGGCCAGTGCAATTGATAAAACCGAAATTGTTTTAAGCATAAAATACCCCTTATTTTGTGTGCTACGTGTTAGTTGCATTAAACGTACTGTTCTACGCTTTTATTTTTTCTTATAAATAAATGAAGACCGATAAATACGACGATAAGTACAACCGGGAAGAGTAATAGGTTTTGTAAAACAGCTTGCCCAGCAACAACTTCTACTTGCTCTGGCGTAATGTTTTGCGTTTGAGCTTGCGTTTTTGCGCTATCAATCCAATTACCAATTACCGGATTCCATAAACTCATGGCAAACATGCCCGCACCACCGATTAATGACATACCCAAGGCACCCGTTTTAGGCGTGTATTCAGCAACACACCCGATCATGGTTGGCCAAAAATAGGTAACTCCGATTGCAAACATTGCAGCTGCAAAGTAAATAGCGCTGCCTTGTGCTTGGCTCATCATATATATTCCAATCGTTGAAAATATTGCTGACCCAAGCAATACACCGGAAGGACTAAAGCGATGAACTATTGGTCCTGCAAAGAAACGGCCCAGCGCCATCAGGCCAGTAATAAGCGCTAAAATAACCATAGGTGATGCACCTGATGACCCAAGAATTTGCTCAATCCATTGCTGAGTGCCAAATTCTGTTACGGCTGTTAAAGTCATGCAAATGATCAAGAATAAATACAAAGGTGACAGAAGGTTTTTCAAGTTACTGCTGGTGGAGTTTTGCTGCGCATCAAACTTAGGAAATTGAGCTGTTAGCATCATTGCGCCATAGGTAGCCGTAGGTATTAAAATTAACGCCACTTGCCATTGCCAATTAAAGCTGGCTGATGTCATCGCATTTGAAGCTAAAGCGCCAATAACAATACCGCCAGGAAACCATACATGGAAACGATTTAACATGGTGGTGGTGTTTTTTGGGTACATTTGTGCAATTAAAGGATTACACCCAGCTTCAACAGAGCCATTAGCAAACCCAATTAAAAATGTAGATATAAGTAAAGCCCAAAAACCTTCAGCAGAGATAGTTAATAAAAGCCCTGCTAGATGACAGAAAAATGCCAGAGCCACTAATTTTTTTGCGCCGATGGCATTATAAATGATGCCCCCTAGCATAGTTGCAATCGGAAAGCCTAAAAATGCCATCGCGTTGACCCAGCCAAGCTGTGTACTAGTTAAGCCAAATTGTGCGCCAAGTTGGCCTAAAATACCGGCACGAATCGCAAATGTCATTGATGTGACTATTAACGCGATACAACATAAACGAAAAATGAGGCTGTGATTCTTATTGTTATTCATTGTGTGTGATCCTGTTTAGTTAATACCTAATATCCGCTTATTTCGCTGGGTATCGCTCGCCATTGCACTAAAATCATCAAATGCTTTAGCTGTCGGGGTTATTAAGTGTTGTTGTATAAATGGCGCGCCTTCTTTAGCACCTTGCTCAGAATCTTTGATACAACACTCCCATTCCAATACTGCCCAACCATCAAAGCCATACTGAGTTAATTTACTAAATATACCGTTGAAATCGACTTGGCCATCACCTAATGAACGAAAGCGGCCAGGGCGGTCCTGCCAGCTTTGATAGCCACCATAAATACCACTTTTACCGTTTGCGTTGAATTCAGCATCTTTAACGTGAAATGCTTTAATTCGCGAGTGGTAAAGATCAATAAACGCAAGATAATCCAGTTGCTGTAACACAAAGTGACTTGGATCGTAGAGAATATTTACCCGTGGGTGATTATTAGTAGCAGCTAAAAACCGTTCAAAAGTCACGCCGTCATGTAAATCTTCACCAGGATGAAGCTCGTAGCACACATCAACCCCCATCTCATCAAAATAATCGAGAATAGGCATCCAACGTGCTGCAAGCTCCTTGAACCCGTCTTCAACTAAGCCTTGAGGGCGCTGCGGCCAAGGGTAAAAGGTGTGCCATAACAACGCACCTGAAAATGTAACGTGTGTTTTAAGGCCAAGGTTACGACTTGCTTTAGCAGCGAGCATTAACTGATCATTAGCCCACTGCGTGCGGTTAGTTGGGTCGCCGCGAAGGTGCTCTGGCGCAAAGTTATCAAACATTTCATCATATGCTGGGTGTACGGCAACGAGCTGACCTTGTAAGTGTGTAGAAAGCTCTGAAATTGTAAGCCCAGCTTGTGCAATTATGCTAGTTACTTCATCGCAGTAATCTTGGCTTTGAGCTGCTTTTTCTAAGTCGAATATCTCAGGGTTAGACGTAGGCATTTGAATTGCCTTGTAGCCTAAGTTTGACGCCCATTGGCAAATGTCTACCAATTTGTTAAATGGCGCTTCATCACTTATGAATTGCGCTAAAAATATTGCTGGGCCTTTTATTTGTTTCATCGATGATTATCCAATTTTAAATGTGTGCCATTTACTGTCTTTATTTGATGCTTCTACTGCATTTTCGATAAATGCCATGCCTCTAATCGCTTGCTTAATACCAGGTACATCAAATTGTTCATTAGTCGCTATTTCGGCTAGTTTTTTTGCTTTAATCTGTTTTGCAAAATTAACATATATATTGGCGAAAGCTTCTAGGTAACCTTCTGGATGACCTGCTGGGGCCCTAAGCGCATTTTGTGCCGCTGTGCTTTTTAGTGCTATACCAGAGCGTAGTAATACGGTCGGGGCACTGTGGCTTTTAAGCCATAAGCTATTGGGCTCCATTTGATTCCATTCGATGCTTGCTTTATCACCATAAATGCGAAGATTTAAATTATTCTCCTCACCAAGAGCTATTTGGCTGGCAAGTAATACACCTTTAGCTTGGTTATCAAATCGTAGTAACACGGTGCCATCATCATCGAGAGTTCTGCCTGGCACGACATGATTTAAATCAGCACATAATGCGGATATTTCTAAGCCGCTTACGTATTCTGCTAAGTTTGCTGCATGCACACCAATATCTGCGATACAGCAGCTGATACCTGCTTTTGCAGGATCTAAACGCCATTTAGCCTGTTTTCCTTGTTCATCTTCATTGCTGGCAAGCCAACCTTGACTATATTCAACAACTACTTTACGAATGTTGCCAAGCTCACCTTGGGCAATTCTGTGCCGAGCCTCCTTTATCATAGGGTAGCCGGTGTAAGTATGAGTCAAGCCATATAAACATTCAGTTTGGTTTAATGTTTGCTCTAAAATCAGTGCTTCTTGCAAATTGAGTGTTGCAGGTTTGTCTGAAAGGACGTGGAAACCAGACTCTATAGCGAGTTTCGCGATAGAAAAATGCAAATGATTGGGTGTAACTATAACAACAAAATCGATACGTTTATCTTCAGGAAGTTTTGCCTCTTCAATAAACATTTGTTGGTAACTATCATAGTTTCTTGAAGGGTTAATTCCCAACATATCTGCAGTCGCTCTGCTACGAATAGGGTCTGAACTGAATGAACCTGCAACTAAATCAATGAGGCCATCTAAACGTGCAGCAATTCGGTGAATTGCACCAATAAATGCACCCTCAGCACCACCGACCATTCCCATACGGACTTTTGTGTTATTCATCACACGCTCCATCTCAATAGTCGTCTATTGAATTTGGTTAATATCTTGTTATTGATAATAATCAATGAATACCAGTAGGGGTAATAAAAATTCGGTTGACAATGCAACAAATTCGGCGTTTTATGTATTTCATGTTAGCGTATGTTTTGGAATATATTATTGTGGATATACATCAAATTATAGATAAAGCAGGTGTAAATCAATTAATCTCTGCATTTGACTTATTACATGATATTTTGTTTTGGGTTAAAGATGATGAAAGTCGTATTTTATATGCAAATCAACATTTTATTGAACATAAAGGATATAAGTCATTTGACCAAATAGCCCTCAAAACTGATTTTGACTTCTCGCCAAAACACTTAGCTTTTCAATATGTAAATGATGATAAGCGTGTTATGAATGGCTATGTTGTTACCGACAGATTAGAGCTTAATAAAACATCAAATGGTGAATTAGCCTGGTTTTCCACCTCAAAAAAAGCGATTTTTTCAGATCAGGGTGAAATACTGGGGACGTATGGAGTTACACGCCATTTACAAAAAACATCGAAAGCTTTATCAAACGTAAGAGCCATTGAAGAGCCGGTTAATTTTATTCGAGAACATTACCATCGTAACATCAGCATCGAAGAGCTGGCCGAAATGGCACATTTATCGGTGAGTGCTTTAGAGCGCCGCTTTAAGAAGCATTTAGCTAAAACACCCAACCAATTTATCAACGAAATTCGATTAGAAAACGCACGTAGGTTGTTAGTTGAAACAAGCTTACCTATTTCACAAATAGCGTATCAATGTGGCTTTGCTGAGCCAAGTTATTTTAGTAAACAATTTAGGCGTTTATTTGGTGAAATACCTTCACATATGCGCGACAACATTGATAACTAACTAGTGTATCGTTTAGCAAGTTCAACCGCTGCTTGCTCAGGGGGATATTTCGCAGAGCACAGATATTGCCTGGCATCATGAGGGAGCCTTGCACTAATTTTATCTGCTATCCCGCCCATTAAACAAATATTGTTAAAGCCTAAATTCACTAGGTGCTTAATATATCGATAGGTGAAGGAGGTAGCCTGATTTAATATAGAAATTGCGAGTGGATCAGACTGCATCTGGAATACCAATGGTGCAAATCGTGCGAAAAAAACGGGCTTTTCATTAATCGCAAGTTGAGTTAACTGGCTGCTGGTTTCACAATTTAATTCGGCTAAGAGTAAGGTTATTAGTTCAGTGGGTGGTGATAAGCCATCTAAAACCTCTAGTGCATAGCGAAAAAGCGTAAGGCCCATCCAACTACCACTTGCTCCGTCACTTAATATTAAACCATGGCCGCCCAGCTCAATAACAGAAGTATTGTCAATTGCACCAGCACAAAATCCGGTGCCTAAAATAATAATAGCGCCATTGTTACCATCATGTGCGCCGTGGCACGCTATGTGTAAATCAGTAGAGAAATTAAATGAAGCAAAAGGGTGTTGCCACTGTGACATTTCGTTTTTTGAACTTTCAATTCCTGCACCTGCGAGCCCTGCATAGGCATGTATATGTGCCATCAAACTAGGTGGTAAATTTGCAGCTGCTAATGCTTGTTGGGCTGCATCAATAATTGATTGCTGAGCCACATTTACCGACGTGGCAATATTTGCGGCTCCACTCACAGCCTCTGCTAATAGTTTTCCTTGGGCATCTTCAAGGCGCACTCGACATTTAGTACCACCGCCGTCGATACCTAAATACAGTGAAGAGATAAGTTTAGTCATATGTAAGTTGCTCAAAAGATGGGTTTAAAAGTTGGCTTATGTACTGTGGCATAACTCTACCTTGATCATTTAAAACAGCAGAGTAAGCATGAAGTGAGCTTAACTTTCCTTCACAGATAGGCCATAACTCTGCAGCATTTTGCGGGTTAACACCACCACCAATAACCACCTCAATTTGATTGTTAGCACGTTTTATAATACGTCGTAATGACTCAATACCATGTAAAATGTTTTGCTCATCATTGTAGTGGGCACCATTTGTTAAAACACGATCTATCCCCAAATCGATTAGGGTTGGTATTGCATTTAATGGCTCAGCTATACAGTCAAACGCACGATGGAATGTGGTTTTTAAATTATTTTTTTGTGCTGTTGAGGCAAGGATCCTCGTTGCTGCAACATCGATCTCAGCCTCTTTTATGGCACCAAACACAACTCCGTTAGCGCCTAATTCAGCTGCTTTTTCTATTTGGTTCAGCATTTTCTTGAGTAAGGGTGCATCAACACTAAAATCATTTGCGATTGGTCTTATCATTATTAATAACTCACCATTGTTCGGAATTATTTTTGCACAGTTACTAATTGCAGAGTCTGACGGTGTTAGTCCATCTTGATGCATGGAGCTACATAATTCGATCCTACTTGCTCCTGCAATAAATGCATTTTTTACATTATCATTCAAATGAGTTTCATTATCAGAGTTTAAACAAATTTCTAGTTTTTTACCCATAGCCATTTTTTGCTAAACCTATCGTTAATTTAATAATAAAATATCGAGAACAATCACTTATTTAATAATATATACTTAACGATCTGTATTTTAAGTATTTTCAAATAAATAAACATTGATTTTTTTATTGTTTTGTACTGCTAAAAGTTATTTTTTAGCCTCAAAACTATAAACTAATATTTATTTAATTGGACCCTTTTATAAAGTGAACGCCGATTTTGTCCTATTGGTGACCGAATTTTTATTAGCACTTTTTTTTGTAGAACCCTATTCTGGGTATGTTGTTTAACAACAAATTAACTTAAAGCACACCTTAACCATACTGCTATGTATAAAAGTTAATTAGATTACAACTCACACAACATAAGAACACACAATTTACTGGAGATAGACATGAGCAATAATACTGAAACTCGACAGTTAACGAGTCTCTCAC
This sequence comes from Pseudoalteromonas sp. APC 3893, assembly GCF_030408095.1. NCBI lineage: Bacteria > Pseudomonadati > Pseudomonadota > Gammaproteobacteria > Alteromonadales > Pseudoalteromonadaceae > Pseudoalteromonas > Pseudoalteromonas sp. APC 3893. Next base: position 30,469 of record NZ_JASDCD010000020.1, on the reverse strand, counting down.
GGCGATTTAAAAAATCAACTTTGCTACTAGCTATACTTGCAAGCTCTAATATTGTTATCGCACAAGAAGAACAAGAAAAAGAACAAAGTGATGAATTTGAAGTGATAGAAGTACGTGGTATTCGTTCATCTATGGCAGAAAATTTAGCGATTAAGCGGTTATCAAACTCTATTGTAGATGCCATAACAGCTGAGGATATTGGTAAGTTTCCAGATAAAAATGTTGCTGACTCATTACAGCGTGTGCCTGGTGTCGTGATATCTCGTAGTGGTGGAGAAGGTGAAAATGTTAGTATTCGTGGACTTTCATCAGATTTAACCCTCACTCAGCTTAATGGTAATTTTATAGCATCGTCACCTGGTTCACCTTCACGTTCGTTCAGCTACTCTTTACTGCCGTCAACAATGGTTAAATCCGTTGAAGTTTTTAAATCTTCAGAAGCGCGTCTAGATGAAGGTGGAGTGGGTGGTACTGTCATCCTTAATAGTAGAACCCCATTAGACATGGAGGCAAATTCAGGCGCATTCAATGTTGAGTATACCTACGCAGATGTGACAAAAGAATACGAACCTAATTTTAGTGGTGTTTATTCTTGGAAGAATGAAGATGAAGACTTTGGTTTTCTGTTGGGTTATACAAATCAAGAGCGAACAAATAGAACATTAAGTGGTGATATGTCAACAGGTGGTGGCTGGCGTTGGGCTACAAGTAGTGACTTGCCTGCAACTGATACTAATGGTAATGAAATTACTGACAGTACAAGACGCTTTAGTGCATTAGAAGATGCTTACGGAAATAGCTATGATGGTGTGTGGGCTCCACAAGTCGCGGGTGTTGGGATCACAGAAGAAAAACGTGAACGTGTGGGAGTCCAAGCAACGATACAATGGCGTCCTACAGATAATTTAGAACTTACTTTTAATCATTTCCATTTTGAATTAGGGCAAGACAGAACGACTTCACAATTAATGATACCTGAGTGGAAATACAGCCCGGATTATTTAACAGACGTAATACTTGATGAAACTGGCACAATTGTCACGGGTATGGATTTTACCAGTGGTGCAAGCGGTAGTGAAGGAAACTTAGAATTCCCGTGGATTATTGGCAGTTATACAAAAGAAAAAGACACCTCTGATACGTATGATTTTGCGTTTGAATATGCAGGAGATGTGTTTGACTTAAGAGGAAAGTTTGGGCGTACAGAGGCCAGTGGTGGGCCGTCAGAGTCGTTTAGCGCAGCTTACAAAAGTGGTCAGCCAGCAAGTAGAAGTGACTCAGGGGTAAATGAAAATGCAGCCTCGTTTGCCGGTTGGCGTTTAGGGGATCGTGTTTCATTATATGCAGATCCTGCTTTATTGAGTAATTTACATGCAGGTATTGCCGGAGATCCAGATCCAGGCTCTACAGGTTCAAGCTTTATTGTCAGTGATTTAAAAGAAGATTATGGTCAATTAGATTTAGAATACCATATTGCGTATGGCATTCTCGATACAATTCGAGTGGGTGTTAAGCATCGCAAAGCCACACTTCATCGTGAAACAAATAATACATTCTTCATTACACAAGATGGAGCTGACCGTATAGCCAGTGGTGATTTAGATCCATTTAGTCAAGGTGCAATTGATGAAGTGGCCTATCAATGGATAGGCGGTATGCCAAATTTAGAAGATGTATTAAATCAGGAGTCAGAAAAAAATATTGCCGGAGGTTTTGAAGTTAATACCATGCCGAGTATTAACTGGCAGCAATATCGCGACATTGTTACTAACGAATATGTCAAATACACACGACGTGAGCCTGATTTTGTATTTGATATAGAAGAAGAAATCACTGCAGCATACCTACAAGCCGATTTTTCTTTTGGCGACTTTCGCGGTAATTTTGGTGTGAGGTACGTTGAGACAGAAACCCAAATTATGTCATCAGATAAAATAAATTACTTCTTAGATGATATTGATGATGTTACTGGTGAAGATATTTTAGGTGATGAACGTTTGGTCGATGTTGAAACAACGACATTACGAACCGTAAAAGATGACCGATTCTTACCGAGTTTAAACTTAGTTTGGGAAGCAAGCGACTCATTGGTAGTTAGAGCTGCGGCTGCCAAAACAATGTCACGTGCTCCTTTTAATGATTTAGGTGCACCTGAGCAACTAACATTTATCTCACAAGAATGGGCTGATGACCGCCTTGAGTTCAGGGGCAACCCTGTTGACCAAGGCTGGAGTGGGTCGGGTGGTAACAAAGCACTTGAACCATTTGAGTCTGTGCAATTAGATTTATCAGCTGAATATTACTATGGTATTGGCTCAGCGGTTGGGGTTGCCTTATTTAAAAAGGATGTAGATAACTTTATAGTACCGTTGATAATTACCTCAGAACGACCATTCGAAGGTTTTACAAACCCATTCACAGATGAAGAAATTGTGCCTGCTGGCAATATTACAGTAACTCCGTTTACGACTACGGCTAATGGCACTAATGCTACTTCTCAGGGCGTTGAAATCTTCGCACAACATTCATTTGAAAATGGATTCGGGATCAATGCGAATTACACGCTAAATGATACAAATCAGGCGGATGTAAGTGTCGACGGAGAAAAAGTTGGTGAGTCTGCTTTAGTTGGAAGTGCTGATGATCAATTTAATTTCTCTGCCTACTTTGAAAATCATGATTACAGTATTCGAGCTTCTTATAACCGTCGAGGAAAGATGGCGTTAGGGCTAGCTGATGGCTTAACTGTCTCACAAGAACCTTACCAACAAGTTGATTTAAATGCGTCATATAACCTTATGGAAAACCTTGTTCTTTCTGTTTCAGTTATTAACTTAACAAAAGAAGAGTCACGGACATATTATGGTGACGATAGTGAAAATCGCCTTCGAAGTAGTAGTTATAGCGGGCGAAGATACTACGCTGGCATGACTTATCGTTTTTAATATCCATATTAATAAGTACGTTTTAACACACTAATATTAAGTAAATAAATAACTTACCCCTGATAAATAAAATAATGACTGGGCGGGCTAGTGTGTAATCGACACCTGAACATTTAAGGCACTATCATGAATAAATTAAAATTATTAAAGCTTGTAGGCACTGGGATGCTTACTGTAGGAGTATTAAGTGGTTGCGGAGGAGGCAGTAATGATCCTCAAAAAGAAAATGTACCGGTAACACCGGATGTTACCTATGCTGAAATCGCTGGCTCAGTAATAAAAGGTGCTATAGCTAATGCTGACATTACGGTGAGTACATTAAATGGCACTGAGCTTACGATTAGTGGTGCTCAGTTTACAGATAATGAAGGTAAATTTTTTATTGAATTAGCTTCCGCCCCCGGATTTGGTATAAATACAACGCTAAAAATAAATGTTGTTACAAACGATGATTCAACAATGCTTTGCGATGCCTTGCAATGTGGTGATACAGACTTTGCCCAGTTAACGCAGGCAGGTGCCTTAGCAGGTAATACATTTACCACTTTGGGCCAATTAGCTGTTGATTATGGCAATGCTAACAATGGGGTTGAAGATGTTACTTTACAGGCAAATGCACTGACAACATTGGCAACGCAATTATTAGAGCAACAAATTATAGAAGGGAAAAATGTATCAACCACAGAGTTAATGGAGTTAGCACAAAGCCAAGTATCTGATTTATTACTTCGGGTACTCGGTATGCAGGTAACTAACAGTAATGTATTTACAACACCAGTGGTTGGTGCTGATAAACTTGAAAACTTTATCCAAGGTGAAACCTGCGAAGAGGATGAGTCAGGTGAGCAAGTTTGTGCAACCCAATATGTTGATGAAATGACAATTAAATTATCATTATTGAACGCAGCATTTGCCCAGTTTAGTGAAACTCAAACCCTTCAATCGGTGATGGAAGATGCGCAGCAGAACATTACCGCGTCACTTTTAGAAGACACCGTTGCTCTGGAAGCTGTACGCCAAGTAACATTTGATGCAATCACCATGCACCCTTTAACTGAAGAGCTAGGGTTGAGTGCTGATACTATTGTCGACTTAAAACTATCTTTATTTGATGCACCTGTATCGACAGGCCCATTACAAGAAGTAACAACACAGGAGAATTTAGTTGGTGCTGTATATACAGCAAGAAATGCTATAAGTGATGCAGAGGATGCCGCAAAAGCATTTGATTCTAACATAGAAACAAAGTGGCTAGACCATAACGATTGGTTGGGGGCACCTTCACAAGAGTCGCCTTCATGGATACAGGTTGATTTTACTAATGCTCATGCAGTGAATAGTCTTTTTATTACCAGTGCTAATGATGCACCTGAGCGAGATCCGGAAAACTTCACAATCTTAGGCTCAAATGATGGCGGAGAAACATGGGCAAGCCTTGCAAGCTTTGTCGGTGTATCATTTGACGAGCGGCTTATGCGCCAAGAGTTTAGCTTTAGTAACGGTCAAAAATATAAAAGTTATCGTATTAATATTACAAAAAACAAAAATAATGATGGCTTGGTTCAGTTAACTGATATTCAGATGGTTGGACCGGTGTTTAACAGTGTTGATCATACAAATATAGTCAACGGTGTAGCAACAGCTAGAAATAGTATTGGTGATGCAGAAAACCAAGATAAAGCATTTGATAACGACCCATCAACAAAATGGCTCGATCATAACGATTGGCTCGGAGCTCCGACAGAAGCTGAACCATCTTGGATCCAAATGGACTTTGACACTGCTGTTGCGGTCGACACATTAGCTATAACAAGTGCAAATGATGCACCTGAACGTGATCCTGAAAACTTTTCTTTACTCGCATCAAATGATGGTGGAACAACATGGCAAAAGCTTGCAAGTTGGGTAGGAGAGACCTTTGAGGAGCGAGGACAAACAAGAGCATTTTCATTACAAAATCAATTGGCTTTTTCAAGCTACCGATTAGAAATTAGTAAAAACAAGAATAATGACGGCTTGTTGCAAATCGCTAACATAGACTTAATTGGTCCAGAGCAACCAGGATTAGATCATAGTAAAGCCGATGGAGTTAGTTATAGTGCACGTTTTAGTATAAGTGATAGTGAAAGTGCTGCGCAGGCATTTGATAATGACATTAACACTAAATGGCTTGATCATAATGACTGGCAAGGGGCGCCAACCGCTGACGACCCTGCTTGGATCCAAGTTCAGTTACCAGAGGCAAAAGCCGTTAATACATTGTCAATAACAAGCGCAGGCGACGCACCAGAACGTGATCCTGAATCATTCAGCATCCTGGGGTCTAATAACGCAGAGGATTGGACTAACTTAGCATCATGGGTAGGTGAAACATTTGAAGAACGTTTTGAACAAAAAAACCTATCGTTTAGTAATACCTTAGCTTATAGCTACTATCGTCTTTCAGTCAGTAAAAATGCGAATAATGATGGTTTGGTACAAATAGCTGAAATCGCAACTATAGGCCCTGATTACGTGTTTATAGATTTAAGTCGTTTACCTGGCACCGTTTATAGTGCCCGTTATAGTATTGGTGATGGCGAAAGTCCTGATAAAGCATTTGATGGTGATACTAATACAAAATGGCTTGACCATAATGATTGGCAAGGCGCCCCTACAGCGGAAGATCCAGCATGGATTCAGGTCGATTTTACTCAACAACAAGTTGTTAGTGGCCTTGCTATTACGAGCGCAAATGATGCACCAGAGCGTGACCCTGAAAACTTCACTCTACTTGGCTCTAATGATGGTGGTGAAACATGGATTGAAGTTGCCGCATGGGTCGGTGAAAGCTGGGATACACGCTTTGAACGCCGCAGTTTTGATTTTACTAATGGCTTTGGCTATTCGAGCTATCGTTTAAATATTAGTAAAAATGCAAACAATGATGGCCTTGTACAAATAGCAGAAATTGAGTTACTTGGACTAAATAAATAGGTTTAACAGAGCAAAGGTCAGAATGATTTCTGACCTTTTTTATTAATGCCAATCTAGGTTAACCAATGAATACTAAACGAACTTTTTTAAAGCAATCCATAACTACTTTACTTGCACTGGGTGCTTCAACCTTAGCGAGCAAAAGTATTGCAGACCCTCAGCAACTTTCAACGAAATTAAGTAAATCAAAAATACGCACTAAGCCGATTGTTGTTTCTACATGGCAACATGGTGTTGCTGCAAATCAAGAAGCTTGGCGAATACTCAATGCAAAAGGGAAAGCGATTGATGCTGTAGAGGCGGGTGTGCGCATACCTGAAGCTGATCCTAATGTAATGACGGTTGGATACGGTGGCTACCCAGATAGAGAAGGTCACGTCACCCTTGATGCATGCATTATGGATGAGAATCAAAATTGTGGCTCAGTGGCGTATTTACAAAATATTAAACACCCAATTTCTGTTGCCCGATTAGTCATGGATAAAACACCGCATGTTATGTTGGTTGGTGAAGGCGCGCTACAATTTGCCAAAGCAAATGGTTTTGAAGAAGAAAACTTACTCACAGCAAAAGCCGAGAAAGCCTGGCAAGATTGGCTGGTGGAATCAAAATACGCACCTGTGATCAATATTGAAAATCACGACACAATAGGAATGCTAGCATTAGATTATGATGGTAATTTATCTGGTGCGTGTACCACCAGTGGTGCCGCTTTTAAAATGGCTGGGCGGGTAGGCGACTCTCCTATTATTGGCGCTGGCTTATACGTAGACAATGAAATTGGTGCTGCAACTGCAACAGGTATGGGGGAGTTAATGATGAAAACTGTAGGCTGCCACCTTGTAGTTGAAATGATGCGCCAAGGTATGTCACCTACCGACGCATGCAAGGCCGCTGTTGAACGTATTGCAAGTAAATTGGGTGATTATAAGCAATTTCAGGTCGGGTTTTTAGCACTAAATAAAGCCGGTGAATATGGCTCTTATTGTATTCAACCTGGCTTTGACTATGCAGTTAAATCAGAACATGAAAGTAAGCTTATCAATGCGAGCAGTTTGGTTTAGCTCACTAAAATCAGTATTGAAAAGTGAGCTGCAGAGCGGCTTTTTAAATCAGGTACTGTGTATGAATATATCGCCTAAGGTGCATTTCGTTGGGTTGGTGATGTTTTAAAGTCACCCACTATTTCACGTGGGTTTACTTCATCTTTATAGTGATTAGTTGCTGACGCCCACCACATTAATTGATTAAAAGTACGACTGTAGTAGTTCATCCATGCATTTTCGTCTTCAGTTGCTTGCACTGAACCATCTTCGTTAAATACTTCCTGAGCTTTAGGGATATGGATCATTGCAGAGACAGATAAACAACCAAGTTCAGCTAAAAACGTACGCATACCAACTGCTGCTCGCATTCCGCCCCATTGCCCTGCTGAATAGGTAACAATAGCGCTTGGTTTGTATGCAAATGATGAGCTGGCAAAATGATTTAAAAGATTCGCAAGAGCGGGGCTCATAGAGTGGTTGTATTCGGGGCTCACCATAACATAACCATCTGCTGTGGCTATTTTTTCTGCAAGGATGTTGAGTGGCTCGGGAGCTTTACCTTTGGCATAGGCGAATTGCGGTTTGAACACAGGCTCTAATGGATAATCTAATGGATCAATTAATTCAAATTGATGATCTGAATAAGTGTTTTGCAAATAACTAAGAATAGATTTCGCAACGCGCAAACCTAATCTTGCAGGTCTTGGCGGAGTGCTGTCGCGAACAGTACCCAAAAAAATAAGAAATTTCATCCTTTATACTCCTATTCGTTGTTTTAAAACTCTAAAGCGCTTTCAGTGCTTAGTAATAATCAGTCTAAACGTTTATTCGGTAAATTACCTCATACAGGATAAACATTTTAGCTGCTTTCGTTTTAAACTAATTTATGTTTTGAAAAATAAGTGAACTAGCAAATCTCATTGATATAATATAACATCTCTAAATTATTTAACTAAAGAGCTCAAAAATGAATAAAAAACTGCCCGTCACAGTTTTATCTGGCTTTCTCGGTGCTGGTAAAACCACCGTTCTTAGCCATATTTTAAATAATCGGCAAAATTTAAAAGTGGCTGTCATCGTAAATGATATGAGTGATCTTAATATCGACGCTGCTGTTATTAAAAATGAAGTGTCACTAAACCACAGCAATGAAAAACTTGTAGAGATGAGTAACGGTTGTATTTGTTGTACGTTACGAGAAGACCTTTTAATAGAAGTAACAAAACTTGCCAAAGAAGGGAGGTTTGACTATTTAGTTATTGAATCTACGGGTATTTCAGAGCCTCTGCCAGTTGCTGAAACATTCACGTTTGCCGATGAAAACAGTCGTTCATTATCTGATGTTGCAAGGTTAGATACAATGGTGACGGTTGTTGATGGCGTTAATTTTTTAAATGATTACGAACAAGCTGAATTTTTGCATGATGTTGGTGAATCATTAGGTGAAGATGACGAGCGCAGTATAACTGAATTGCTGGTTGACCAAGTGGAATTTGCTGATGTTATTTTGATCAGCAAAACAGACCTAGTTACTAAAGAGCAAATATCTCAGCTCACCGCAATTTTACATACGCTAAATACTGAAGCCAAAATTATACCTATCACATCAGGTAATGTGGCAATAAATGAAATCCTTAATACCAATTTATTTGATTTCGATAAGGCACAGCAAGCACCTGGCTGGTTAAAAGAAATGCGAGGTGAGCAAATCCCAGAAACACAAGAGTATGGAATAAGCAGCTTTAATTATGTTGCTCATCGTCCTTTTGACCCTAATAAGTTTTATCAATTTCTACACACTACTGAACAGTATGGAAAAATGCTGCGTTCAAAAGGTTATTTTTGGTTAGCCACACGGCCTGATTTTTGTGGGCAGTGGAATCAAGCAGGTGGCATTGCCGATTATGGTTTTGCAGGAATGTTTTATAAAGCCTTGCCTAAAAGTGAATGGCCGACTGATGATGAGTCATTGGAAGAAATCAATAATAAGTGGCAAGAACCGTATGGTGATATGCGTCAAGAGTTGGTTTTTATTGGGCAATCTTTAAATCAAGATGCAATCAAAGGTGCACTTGATGCGTGTTTACTCAGTGATGATATTTTGCTTAAAGGTAAAGAGCACTGGTCATCTTTGCACGATCCATTTCCAATTTGGGAGGAAGGTGTATGACTTTACTCGCCACACCTAGCATAACCCAAGAATCACTCACGCGACGTGCCGCAATAGACACAAGTCCGAATATATTTACTGATATTTATCAACCCGATGTCAATATAGTTATATGGCAGCGAAAGCTTGCCGACACGCTATCTGAAGCGGTACGTGAGCTTATAAATACTAATCAACTAAAATCGCTTGAATTAGCCGTTGCACCAGAAAAGACATTTGCAGAGCTCACTAACATTTTAGGTAGCTCAGAGGCTGCATCAATTTTGAGCGAAGACATAGCTTTAATTGTAGATATGTTTTGTTGTTTGTTTGGTTTAAAGCGAGCAGGCTTGCGTTTAACTATGCTTGATAAACCTATGTGCCCACGTTTTCATGTTGATAAAATACCTTGCCGTTTAGTATCGACTTACCAGGGGGTTGCAACACAGTGGCTTGCGCATGAACATGTGGACCGCAGTAAGTTAGGTGCAGGCAATAACGGCAAAGCAGATGAAGACTCAGGTTTATTTAAAAACCCAAAAAGTATACAGAGCCTAAATCAAGGCGATGTTGCATTATTAAAAGGAGAAAACTGGCAAGATACGCAAGGTGCAGGCTTGGTACACCGATCTCCACTGGGCAGACAAAACAGTCAGCGAGTATTATTGACGTTGGATTTTATCTAGTTCAAGTTGCAAAAACAGCAAAAGGGCGCATCAAGCGCCCTTTAGAGTAAATTATAACCACATTAGAAAGTAGTACTTTATATAACGTGGCTACCAATTACTTCTTTTCTTCATCAGGTAATGTAACGTTGAGTTCAAGCACGGCTAAATCATCTTCATTTTGATCAAACTGTACTTGCACTGCATCAGTATTCACATTTACATACTTGCGTATCACATCAAGAATGTCTTGCTTTAGTTGTGGTAAATAATCTGGTGTACCACGTTGTGAGCGCTCGTGCGCAACAATGATCTGCAATCGCTCTTTTGCCAGTGATGCGGTGTTTTTCTTTTCTGAGCGGAAGTAGTCAAGTAAAGACACATTAACCTCCAAATATCCGTTTGAATAAACCTTTCTTCTCTACATCTAAGAAGCGAAAATCGACTGTCTCGCCTAACAAACGCTCAATTGCGTCAGCATAAGCAAGGCCTGCATCAGATTCAGAATCAAGAATAACCGGTTGGCCTGAATTTGAAGCACTTAGTACGGCTTGAGACTCTGGAATAACACCCAATAGTGGAATTGATAAAATATCTTTAACATCTTCAACAGAAAGCATCTCACCTTTTTCTACACGCTCTGCGTTGTAGCGCGTGAGGAGAAGATGCTCTTTAATATTCTCAAGGCCTTCTTCCGCACGCTTAGATTTACTGTGCAGAATACCTAAAATACGGTCTGAATCTCGTACAGATGAAACTTCAGGGTTCGTCGTCACAATTGCTTCATCTGCAAAGTACATTGCCATCATGGCACCTGCTTCAATACCTGCTGGTGAGTCACAGACAATATAATCAAAATCTTTTTTCAACTCATTTAACACGCGCTCTACACCATCACGTGTGAGTGCATCTTTATCGCGAGTTTGCGATGCCGGTAGTAAAAATAACTTCTCAACGCGTTTATCTTTAATAAGTGCTTGATTAAGGTTTGCTTCGCCATTAATGACATTAACAAAGTCATAAACTACACGACGCTCACAGCCCATGATTAAATCAAGGTTACGTAAGCCAATATCAAAATCGATAATAACTGTTTTATAGCCTTTAAGAGCTAAGCCTGTGCCAATTGCAGCACTTGACGTAGTTTTACCTACACCACCTTTACCAGATGTAACGACAATTACTTTTGCCATAAGATTTATCCTTTAACCAAAGCTGAAATTTCTAATGATTCATTTTTTTGTTGTATTTGCGCGGCCTGTCCCCAGTGTTCACCCTGTAATGAGTCACTGATCCAGTAATTACCATCAATTGAAACAAGCTCTGCTTCTAATTTCTGGCAAAAAATATGCGCTTCTTTTAAACCTTGTGCGCCAGCAATAGCTCGCCCACGTAAAGTGCCATATATATGTACATTACCATCAGCAATAACTTCAGCACCGTGACTAACTGCACCGAGCACTATAAGATCTCTATCTTTTGCATAAACTTGCTGGCCAGAACGTACCGTGCCATTTATAACTTGCGCAGGTAAGTGAACTGTCTTTTCTACAATTGATGTATTGGGCTCTTGTTTAACAGGTTCACTCTTAACGTCTTGTGAATAGTTTAATACAGAAAGACCTGCCGACTTGGCAAGTTTATGCTGCTCATCCGAACCATTACATACACCGACAGGGTTGAAGCTCAGGCGCTCAATCAACGACTTTAAATGAACAAAATCTATTTCATCGTTTTTAACTTCAACTAAATTAACAACAATGGGTGCGCCTTCAAAGAACCGAGGAGCTTGTGATATTTTTATATAAAGTTGTTCTGCTAAAAGGTTAATATCAGTACTGTACAAGTGTAAAACTGATAACGTAAAAAGATTTCCCTTTAGTTCAAAAATTTGGTCCGACATATACACTCAATTGTATTTTTTGACTAGAAACAAAATTAAAATAAATACAGGCTGAATAAGGCCTTAATTTATATGGATAAGGTGAAATTTCTAATCTAATTTTTCTAACTTATTATTACTCTCATGTTATAGTGTGCGGCACTGTTACGCAAGAATTTATAGGGTCATAATGCTCACTGCGGTATATAAAAGTAAGAAAAAAGCGGATACCTTTCTTTTTGTAGAAAAAAGAGATGATTTCAGTAAGGTACCGGAACCTTTAATGACCATGTTTGGTCAACCTCAATATGTAATGATTATTAACTTAGCAAAGCGTGAGCACTTAGGTGGAGCCGATTTAAATACAGTTAAGCAAGCGTTAACAGATGATGGTTTTTACTTGCAACTTCCTCCACCAAAGGAAAACTTACTTGCTGAGTTCAAAAAACAAAATGGAGTTGAAAGTGACTAAAAAGATAACAACAAAATTGGCTGCTATTATTTGCAGTGTATGTATTAGTACATCGGCACTAGCCAATACCCAAGAAAAATTCGATGAATACGTTGCCAACCTTAAACAAGAAGCGGCGCAAAAAGGTTATGATAGTCAGTTGATTGAAGATGCATTTGCCACTGCTAAGTTTAAGAAAAAAGTCATTTCAGCAGACAAAAGCCAACCAGAAGTTGTCGAAACGCTTGAAACGTATTTACCAAAACGCGTTCCACAATGGAAAATAGACCGCGCACGTAAATTATACGCTGAGAATAAAGACGTTTTAGAGCAAGTGGCTAAAGAGTTTGGTGTACAGGCACGCTTTATTGTTGCCCTATGGGGACTTGAAAGTAACTTTGGCAAAATTCAAGGCGGTCATAACGTAATTTCATCAGTGGTGACTCTTGCCTTTGACGGCCGCCGTGAAACTATGTACAAAAACCAGCTTTGGGCCGCGCTCGATATTTTAAAAGCAGGGCACATCACCTTAGATAAATTCAAAGGCTCTTGGGCAGGGGCTATGGGGCAAACGCAATTTATGCCAACCTCATTTAATGCCTACGCCGTTGATTACGATAAAGACGGCCGTAAAGACATCTGGACCACCCAAGCTGATGCTTTCGCCTCAATTGCAAATTATTTAAAACAAGCAGGTTGGAATGATGATTTAACATGGGGTCGCCAAGTTAAATTACCAGAGGGCTTTGATAAAAACTATGTACTTAAACGTGGCACCAAAACCCGCAAACAATGGCTCGAATACTGGGCTAAATCAGAGCGTTCACTTGCTGATTGGCAAGCCCTTGGCGTGCGTAAAATGGATGGCACTGATTTACCTAATGTTGATGTAACTGCCGCTTTAGTTATGCCAGACGACATGGGCGGGCGTATGTATCTTGCGTATGACAACTACAAAGCACTTATGCATTGGAACCGTTCATACTACTTCGCCACCAGCGTAGGTTACTTATCAGACCGCATTGGTTATCCAGCGATTTAATAAATAATTAGATGCTAGGGTCTAGGTAACTAGGTGCTAGGGTGTTTTTAGAAAGCGCGAGTATATCTCGCGCTTTTGTTTGTTAAACAATAGTGTGAAAGAGCTTTAAGTGAATTATTCACAAAGAGGTTATGAGACGCTACGCTTAAGAGAAGACAGCAAAGCTTTCAGTGTTCAGTTTGTGGTTAAACTTGGCTTCGTAGGTTGGGTAGAGTGCAACGAAACCCAACGAAAAAATACCCTATCAGTCTGCATCTCGGCTCTGTATTAACAAGTCTTTCATAGCTCTTTTTGCTTTCATTTATTTATGGTGATTTATTTGCTTTGAATGATAAAAATAAAACTTGCCAAGCATTACTAAACAAATAATACCTAAAAAGATTAACAACCAAAATAAAGTTAATGAAAATTGGCTTTTAGAGATAACAATAACTGTAAGGTAAAATGCAGTTACTAATACTAATAATATTAAACCAAGCTTCCCCATAAAAGTTTTTAACCTTGTCATTTGTATTGCACCCCAGTTTCAGATATTAGGAGTATATTCATCTTAACAAGATGATTTATATGGTTTTGAATTGCCACTTCGTTACCTTTAACACGCATATGAGATGCTATATGATTTTTTAAACTAGACACTTTCTGCGGCCGTTTTTCTTTAGGTTTGGATTTAAGGCTATGGACTAACTTAGTTAATTCACTTGAAGTGTTAACCATTTTAATTTGCTTACAACAGCGACCGTTCGAATTAATATGAGAAATTAATGGGGTAAAACCATTGTCATTGGTTATTACTTCAAAGCTCACGTTAGGTGCTGCTTCTTGTGTATATTTACCTAAATAATAAGACAAGTGAAAATCTAAGTTATTAGATTGTATAGCTTTAATTTGAATAAGAACAATATTAACCGGTGACTCGTATTTTTTATCACCAAAATCAAGTTTTGGCTGCTTAGCACCAACAAAAACAATGACTTTTTCGTAGATGGATAAATTGACTTTGCTTAGGCAACCAATATTTTCGTAATCTATAAATGCCCACTTCATGTGATTAATGCTCCTTGAATGCTTATGAACCTGTAGCTTAATTTATTTTTATTGATGCATTAACCTTAGCCGAGTTGTTATTTTGATTCAATCATAACTGAGTTTCATGTGAAATGTGAAATGTGAAAAGAGGATTCACCGATAGTTTTTGTTTTTCAATCTGTTACAGGTGTTTTAGAAGTTTTTTTTGAGCAGTTTAAGGCTCAAAAAAGGAATTAACATTGCGCTATAGGCAATGACTACTTAGCTTCACAAGGTTTAGCGTCATTAAGAGATATTTGGATCAATATTCATTACGGGAGATGAACCACCCATTGCACTTCCTGTTAATAAAAAGCGCTTGATGGGTGGTGTGGGGGCTGGAGGTTAGAGACCTCCGGCTACCCGATTATGTGTACTTTAGCTCTATAATTTCCAGAGCTTCAACTTTAAGGCTAACAGCTTTATTTTTTGCATCTGTTACTTGAGCACAAAATTCAGGATCATCAGAGTCAAACCATTCGAGGTGAGTCATAACCTCCATTGTGTTAGCTAACACAACATTTTCGGTTTCGTCCTCATAAACGATGCAAATAGGATATTCTGGAGTGTTTTCCAATGCTCAATTGTCCTTGTACACATAACGCCGCAAATCACCGGCAGTTTGAAGCAAAGCGACGAGGAACGAGGAGCGGCGCTTTAAACTGTCCGAGTGCATTTGCATTGTTATGAGTTGACATCTCAACTTATCTCGATGATAGGCTGAAATAAATATTAAGAATCTTCTGAATTGCATCTTCTACTGCAATGAAATCGGTATCCTGACTCTGCTGGCGTGAAGGTTTGATTACACCAACTGCACTTAGTAGTTACGTAGCGTTCTTTTTTAATTTGTTTCTGTAGTTTTTTCTCGGATTTCTCAGCAGCATATTTTTCTCTAGATTCAGGGTAAAATAGCAGGTTCAGAGGCTTAATCAATGAAATCAGAACTATGGTAAACAAGATGTAGAGACCAAATTCATCCCAAGGTGGATTGTCTGTAATAAGTATCCTTATTACGATAGAAAAAAACCAAATCGCTCCAGGGATTATTATTGCCCAAACAACCTTGTCAGCTAACTTCATTATTTAATTCCAACCTTTTATTATTGATTACTATATTTCTTGAAAACATGGATTGAGATTTAACTTTCACTCATAACAATTTTATAGTGCGCGAAGGGCGGATATTTCTGCTCCGACCACACTCATATTTATACTTTATATATTTTTAACAAATTAACTAAGATATTGCCATCACTAAGTTTTCTATTATCTTTTAAACAAAGCTAAGCGGAACAATATACGCGCGTCGCTCATATCTTTGAATATGTGAGCAAACAATTAATTATTACTCTTAGCCAATATCAATGACTATAATTCTCTCAAAGAGCTCCGTCAGCAGAATGTGTATAAAGTACAGTACTTATCTGCGCTTTTTATGTGGTACAACTTACTTTTTATTCACCACAGAGCACCTAGGTGCTTCGCGCTGCACAGAGTAAAAATTCTGAACTATTATTTACTTCTCGGTGAACTCAGTGGTTAAAGTTTTTAGAACCTAGAACCTAGAACCTAGAACCTAGAACCTAGAACCTAGAACCTAGAACCTAGAACCTAGAACCTAGAACCTAGTACCTAGTACCTTAAAGCTTGCTAACTTTACTCTCGTCCCTCGCTAACTCTTCATTTCTTCAATATCTTATCTTTAAAGTCGAGTACTTTACCTATGCCTGAGCCGAGTTTCATTAGGCTTTGCAGTTGCTCTGGGCTTAGGCGTTGTAATTCTGCTGACCATTTGGTGACTGTTTCGAGCAAGTCGTGAATTTCTTGCATTTGTTGCTGTGCGAAACGTTCATCATCGTTGTGGGCTTCTTCTAAAATATTGTCACGTAATAAACTGAGTGTTGGGTCTATCTCGCGTTTTTTGCGCTCTTCAAATACGCGATTGGCCATGTCCCAAATTGTACCGGCTGGTGCGTAGTATTCTTTGCGGTCGCCGGGAATATGCTGCACTTTAATTAAGCGCCAAGATTGCAGCTCTTTAATACCCATACTGACATTACCGCGAGAAATACTCAGTGCATCTGCAATTTCATTGGCTGTCATAGGCTCTTTGGTAATAATAAGTAACCCACACATTTGACCAATAGTACGGTTAAATCCCCAACGGCTGCCCATCTCGCCACAGTGCATTACAAATGCATAGTTCTTCTCAGATAATGTCATAGCTTTTCAAGTTTCAATAAATAATGAAAACAATGCTAGCACGCTGAAACTTGTTGGCAAGATTTACTCGTAACTCAGATGCACTTTGTGTGTATTTTGTCCGCTAAAGTTTGATCTAGATTAAGGTTGTTTCTATTTTAGTTATGTACAGTGAATGTTCACGCCAACTCTTACTAATGATAAGGACTAAACAGATGAAAGCTGCTGTTAATAATGAATTCAAAGGTCGCCTAGAAATCACTGACTTGCCAACACCTACTGTGGGTGCAAATGATGTTTTAGTTAAAATTGCCGCGTGTGGTGTTTGTCATACCGATTTACATGCATGTCATGGCGATTGGCCTGTTAAACCTAAAATGCCGTTAGTGCCAGGTCATGAAGGAGTGGGGGTTATAGAACAATTGGGCAGTAATATCCATCATTTAAAAGTGGGTGATAGAGTGGGTGTACCTTGGCTTTACAATGCCTGCGGCCATTGTGAATTTTGTTTAGATGGTAAAGAAACACTGTGTTTATCACAGCATAATACAGGGTATTCAATTGATGGCGGTTATGCTGAGTATTGTTTAGCCCATGGTGATTATGTGGTTAAAATTCCTGACGGTTTAGGCTTTGCCGAAGCAGCCCCACTATTTTGCGCGGGTGTGACCACTTATAAAGCATTAAAAGTATCAGAAGCAAAACCTGGGCAGTGGGTTGCTATTGTTGGTGTTGGAGGATTGGGGCACCTTGCAGTGCAGTATGCAAAGGCCATGGGCTTAAATGTTATTGCGGTTGATACAGGAAAAGAGAAGCTTGATTTAGCTACTGAGCTTGGTGCAGACATAACACTTGATTTTAAACAGTGCGTACCTAGTGAAGCTATTTTTGAAAAAGTAGGGGGCGCGCATGCAGTTGTATGTACAGCGGTTTCAAAGCCTGGTTTTGAGCAAGCCTATAAAAGTGTACGACGCGGTGGTAAATGTGTACTAGTTGGCCTGCCGCCAGAGGAAATGCCACTGCCGATTTTTGATACTGTGTTAAACGGGGTTTCAGTGGTTGGCTCAATTGTTGGCACGCGTAAAGATTTACAAGAATGTTTAGAGTTTGCTGCACAGGGTAAAGTTAAAGCCATTATTGAAGAAAAACGCCTTGATGATATTAATGACATTTTTGACGATATGTTAAAGGGTGAAATTAACGGGCGGATAGTCGTTACTATATAAAAAAGTATGTAGAGCGCACAAAATGTGCGCTCTAAAAACTAGCCTCATAGTAGCTTACAGTTTATAGCTCAAGGTCAATTTAGCGTTGCGCTCTTCACCTGGCATACCGCCCAAAAACATCGCTTTTGAGTAATACACTTTATTAAATAAATTATTTAAGTTTAGCTGTACGCCCCATTTATCTGCGTTATAACTTAGTGCTGCATCGTAGATTGTATAACTTGCTACATATCCATAGGGAATACCGAATGATGTTGAGTTTGTACTGCGGTCATCTACATATTTAACACCGGCACTTATTTTTAATGGCTGTGAAAGTTCAAACCACTGTGCGCTATAGGTTAACCATGTGCTGGCCGTAACATAAGGCACGCCTTTTTGGCGGGTATCAAAAGTACTTGAGTTGGGGTTTTTCTTATCACGGGCATCTTGATAAACACCATTGATATTCACTTTCCACTGCTCATTTAAATATGCATTTAAGTCAAATTCAACACCACGGGTTTTCTCTTCGCCATCGAAGAAGCTCTCAGGAACTGAGGGATCTGGGTTCATATCATCAAATGCTGGGTTGTCATATTCCAAGTTAGTACGTGCGGTATCAAACACCACTAATGAGGCCAGTAATTGGTCGTCAAAGGCCTTCATTCTGATACCCAAATCAGTACTAAGGGACTCAGCGTCTTCACGGTCAGCTTCATTACCTGAAACAGAGCCTAAAACACTGTACGCTGTACGGCCTTTTGAGTGATTTATGAATACTGATATATCATCGCTTGGTTTATAAGTTGCACCTAAGTTATAGGTTAAACCATTATCCGAGGTGCTGGCCTCTGGTGTGGCGGCTGCTGCACTTGCACGATAACGGGCGTCTACACCAAAGTGTTCATATTTTTGTGTAATTTCGTTATAGGCTAAACCTACACGGGTGGTAAATGTGTCATGAATATAGGCTACATGTTGTATGCCAACGCCCCACGCTTGTACTTTTTTATTGTAGTTACTGGTTTTCAGTGGGTCGTAATCACTAAACTGACCTTCGCCCCAGTTTGGTGTGCGTATATCTAAAATATATGGTAATGAGCCCTGATAAGTTACATCGCCATTTTTATCTTTGAGAATATAGTCTTTATCCCAAATCGAATATTGTGTGAAACGTACATCACGGTCTTCGTAATTGGCATTTACTAATAACTCGTTATCAATATCACCTAAACTAAAGTCATAACGTAAATCTGCAAAGTATTGCCATGACTTTTCATCGGCTTGCACTTGGCGAAACTCTTGTCTGCGTGCGGCAAATGGATACAGTACGTCATCTACAACGAGTGGTGCACGTGGGTCTGCATTAATGACACCTTTACGGTTCCAATAAACATAGTTATAGGCGCCAGTTTGACGGGCAAAGCTTGATTCGTAATTACGGTATTGTAATTGTTGGTTTAAAAACAAATCATCAGTTAGGTAATAGTTATGCGTTAATTTAAAGCGTAATTCTTCACCTTCATTGTCTTTGGCCATGGGTGAAATGATACCGTTATGACCAAACGAATAAGGTGTTAAACCATCAGAAGCAGATAGTGAGTTGGCAAGTTGATCACGTTGTGCATCGGTCAATTGTAAACCAGCCATTGTAGGGTCATTGACTAAATCATCGCCAGTGACTTCGCCTGCTGTTTTGCCATTAACCGACTCTGCATTATAAATACGGATAGGGTGGCCGATAGAGTCAACGGCTATGGAATCTTTGATATAGGCCGCAGATATCATAATATCTTGCTTGTCATCGAATACATATTTTAATGCAGTGTAAATTTCATCTCTATCATCTTTTAAGTCACGGTAGCCATCACTGCGTGCTGTTTTGGCATTTACTCTGTATGCAAGGTTATCTGTGATTGCATCTGTGCTATCAAACGATAGTGAATAAGTGTTCCATTGGCCTACTTCTGCTTGCACTGTGTGCTGCGCTTCAAACTGCGGTTTCTTTTCAATTAGGTTTATCACACCACCAGCACTTCCCATGCCGTATAAACCTGTTGCAGGGCCTTTTAGTACCTCAACTGCTTCAACATTAGTCAGCGAGCGAGTTGGGTTAAAGGTGTTACCTAAACCTGCACCACCGTACATACCATCATAGGTGTAATTAGCCCCTAAGCCACGAATAATTAGGTTATCACCAATACCATAGTTATTACCTGCTTGAGTTACACCGCTGATATTACGTGCTAAATCTTGCAGGTTATCGACACCCTGTGAATTTATTAATTCTTGATCTACAACTACGATAGGGGCAGGGGTTTCCATTAGTGACATATCAGATTTAGTCGCCAGTCCTGAGTTAAGTACGACTTGGTTTTGCTTTTGGTAAACTGTTATGTGTTCAAGATCTGTCTGTTCAGCAGATATTGCGTTAAAAGATGTCAAACAAGCGAGGGTAATTAAAGAAAGTTTATGTGTTGTCATAAATAGCTACCATTGAAATTTTACGCAATGATAATGTGTTGTATTTGTATTACAAGTATTAATATATGGAAATCGGTAATTATTTAGCGTGTAAACAAAATTGTAACTTTGTTTATTTATCGGGTTAACATAGGCTTGGAAGAAAAAAATCAGTGGTGGGTAAAAATTGATCACAGGGCTAACATTTAGCCCCGCATTATTTATTTGCTAGTATGCTTTACCTGCTTTCATTACAAATTTAACATTTTCAAGCTTACTGATATCACTAAGAGGGTTGCCTTTTACTGCTATAATATCTGCTGCAAACCCAGGCTTTAGCTGACCAAGTTGGGTATCAACCTTTAATAATTTTGCGCTATTAATTGTAGCTGACTGAATGGCTTGTAACGGTGTCATACCAAATTCAACCATACGTGAAAATTGTTTAGCGTTATCGCCATGTGGGTAAATGGCTGCATCAGTACCAAACACCATTTTGACACCGGCTTTTACCGCACGAGAAAAACTTTCCCGCTGTCTTTTTGAAACCAGACGCTCTTTTGCCAAGTTTTCTTCAGCAACACCATTTTCCTCGCCATAGGTTAGGGTATATTCCGTGTTATAAATATCCATAGAAAACCAAGTGCCATGTTTTTTTGCCAGTTTTATTGCTTCATCATCAACGTAACTCACATGTTCTACACTGTCTACACCGGCAACTATGGCGGCTTTAATACCACTAGTCCCATGAGCGTGAGCTGCAACGGTCACACCGCGCATATGGGCTTCAGCGACAATGGCATTCATTTCATCTTGACTATATTGCTGAATGCCCACTTTAGTGCCTTTAGAGAATACGCCTCCTGTGGCGCAAAATTTAATTACGTTGGCACCGTACTTTATGTTTTCGCGCACTTTTGTTCTTGCTGCCCATGGGCCATCAGCCACTCCTTCAGCGGTATACTTCATTTCTGGTGGTAGTCGGTTGTTATCACAGTGTCCGCCTGTCACACCCAGTGAGGGGCCTGCCGCCCAAATACGGGGGCCGGCTATATCCCCTGCATTAATGCCATCTCTTACAGCAATAACGCTGTAGCCACCTGCGCCAACATTACGTAGCGTGGTGAAGCCTGCTTTTAATGTTTTTTTAGCAAAGTAGGCCGCTTTAATCGCTTGGCGTGGTACTGATTGACCAATACGCTCACTTCTTGGCACGGTTGGATCACTGGTTAAATGAACGTGCATATCCATCAACCCTGGCAGAATTGTTAATTCAGGCAGCTCAATATGCTCATCACCCTGTTGTAGCTTAGGAGCTTGTTTGGTCGTGATTTTTGTAATGATCCCATCATCAATTTGGATCAATGGGGCTTTGATTAATTTACCATTATTAACATCAAGCATTGCTTTGGCACTAATATAAGTGGTTGCTTGAGTATTAAATACGCTAACACACAACAAGCTCAGTGAAATGGCAAGAGATAATTTATTCATTTATTTTCTAATTTTAGATTATTTTATATAGTAATGTAGCAAGCAGTATTTAAGCTGTAAACAAAACGCGTTAAGTATCTTATTTTCTTTATTTAGTTAAACATACGACGCATAATTGTCGTTAATACTTACACTCAGGGATAATTATGAAAAATTTTAAGTTAACATTGCTTGTAGCTAGTGTGCTTAGTGCTTTAACGGCGTGCGCCAATATTGAGAATAATAATTTACAAAACAAGCAACCTGTATCAGCAACAGGTACGGCCAACATTGCCGAACAACAATTAAATACACTCGTAGCAGAGTATTTTGTAGACTCATTACAATTTAGCCCACTAAGTGCTACTTACATCGGTTATAGCCAATATAATAATCAATTTACAGCACCGAGTACTGAGCAAAGCCGTGGTAAAAAACTGGCATTTTATAAAGATTTCCAGCAGCGTTTAGCTACAATTGATGATAGCCAGTTAACCGGCCAAGCTTTATTGAGCTACGAAATATTAGCACGGGATTTAGCGTTAACGATTGAGGGCTTTAATTTTCCAAGTTATTTATTACCAATAAACCAAATGTCTGGTGCGCATAATACCTTCGCAGGATTTGGCTCTGGGCAAAGTGCGCAGCCATTTGTTACTTATCAAGATTATGAAAATTTTATTGCGCGTGCACAAGGTTTTGTAACATGGTTAAGCAGTGTACAATCTGCGATGGAGCAGGGGATCAGTGCCGGGGTTGTATTACCAAAACCATTAGCTGAAAAATTATTGCCACAATTTCAAGCCCATATAGTTTCTGGCGCAGAGCAGTCATTATTTTACAGTCCGATTAAACAACTACCAGAACATTTTACTACAGCTCAAAAGCAACAACTCACGGCTCAATACAGCGCACTGATAATGAATGAATTAGTGCCGGCTTATACAAAAATGAGTAACTTTTTAGCTGATACGTATATTCCAAATAGCCGTGAGACGGTCGGTTACAGTGATTTACCAAATGGTAAAGCCTGGTATGAATATCAAATTAAGAAAAATACAACCTTAAGTTTATCAGCTGATGAAATCCATGAAATTGGTTTAAAAGAAGTCTCACGTATTCTTAATGAAATGAAAGCAGTAAAAGAAACGGTTGGCTTTAAAGGGAGTCTAGCCGATTTTTTTACTCACTTACGAGATTCTGATGAATTTTATTTTGACACTCCTGAGCAATTAATTGCAGCTTATGAAGCCGTTAAGTTAAAAATTGATGCGCAAGTACCTAAATTATTTAATATTGCTCCTAAAGCTGATTATGTCGTTAAGGCGGTAGAAGATTTTCGAGCTGAGTCTGCGGCAGGGGCGTCGTATCAATCGCCTGCACCGGATGGTTCACGACCAGGCATTTTTTACATTAATACATTTAACCTAAAAGCCCAGCCTAAGTTTTTACTTGAGACTTTGTCTATCCATGAAGCGGCACCGGGACACCATTTTCAAATTGCATTACAGCAAGAAGTGCAGTCATTACCTGATTTTCGTAAATTTGGGGGCTACACCGTGTTCGCCGAAGGTTGGGCACTATATGCAGAAAGCTTAGGAAAAGAACTCGGCTTATTTACCGACCCATATATGTGGTACGGTCGTTTAGCTGATGAGCAGCTTCGTGCTATGCGTTTAGTACTTGATACTGGTTTTCATGCCAAAGGGTGGACTCGTCAGCAAGGCATTGACTATATGCTAGCTAATTCTTCAATGGCGCTAAGTGATGTTACTGCAGAAGTAGAGCGTTACATTGCTTGGCCAGGACAGGCGCTTTCTTATAAGTTAGGGCAGTTTAAAATCCAAGAATTACGTGATTACTGTAAAAAAGCATTAGGCAATAAATTTAATATTAAAGAGTTTCATACGCAAATATTAATAGATGGCGCATTGCCTATGCCAATTCTAGAAGCAAAAATTAAACGTTGGGTAGAGATACAGAAATAGTACTAACTAGTTCGTTTATTAACACCTAAGTGCGTGAAGTGAGTAGTTTTGCGCACTATGGCTGTTTGCGGTAGAATGCGCGCTCTTAGGGGCGCTGAGTTTTAACATGTTAGAAAATCAATTTTGGCTTAAAAAGTCACTTGAACAAATGTCACAACCTGAATGGGAAGCTATTTGTGACGGCTGTGGTAAATGCTGCTTAAACACATTTATTGACAGTGAAGATGAAGACGAATTTACTGCAACAGACCAACTGCGTGAAGGTGAAGAGCTTATTTTCACCAATATTGTATGCCAATACCTTGATAACGAAACGTGTGGCTGCAGCGAGTATGAAAACCGTCAAGTATTAGTACCATCATGTGTAAAACTCACCAAAGAAAACCTCGAAAGCATTTTCTTTATGCCACAAAGTTGCAGCTATCGTCGTTTGCATGAAGGTCGTGGTCTTGCTTCTTGGCACCCATTAAATAATGGTGGTAGCAAAGAGCTAATGCATGATCTCGATATTTCCGTGCGAGATAAAACGGTTAAAGATTGCGACGTAGAACTAGATGACTTTGACTTATATGTGGCTTACTGGCCAACGCAGGATGCTGATTAATGACAAATTTAGTGGCGACAATTGGCTTAATAAACCCGAAAAGCCCTACCAATGTAGGTGGTGTTTTACGTGCCGCAGGTTGTTATAACGCCAAGCATGTGTTTTTTACCGGTACTCGTTATTTAAATGCGAAAAAGTTTCATACCGATACCAAAAACGTTATTGAGCGTATCCCGCTTACGTCAGTTGATGATCTAAAGCATGCAAAGCCTGAAGGGGCCAAAGCGGTTGTGATTGAATTAATCGAAGGTGCTACACCGTTACCTGAGTTTATCCACCCAGAAAATGCCTTTTATATATTTGGCCCAGAAGATGGCTCAATTAGTAAAGAGGTATTAAATTGGTGCGATGAGGTCGTTTATATTCCAACAGTTGGGTGTATGAATTTAGCAGCAACTTGTAATGTGGTTTTATACGATCGATTAGCAAAGCTTGGTGGTGTTAGCAGTTGCGATGAAACCATTATCAAAAGCCGTGATACAAATAATAAAATGAAATGGTCAAAAGCGTAATATTATTAAAATTTTTACGATGTGCGAGTGATTGACCTATGAGCTATAGTTTTGTATTCGCCTTTCATTCTACTAACAAATAGAGCCATTCAACAATATAGTTAATAATTGATTTCTTCTTTTTCTCAAAAATCAGCATACCAATTTAGTACTGGGTTAGCTGAGAATTGCCCATTTAAAGCACTTTTATATGGAACGTTCCTATTAAAAGTTTGTGATCTTATTTTCTCAATGTGTAGAATCGTTCCTAACTTGTTAATGGAGTGAAAATCACGTGAGTGAAATAAATACAAACCAAAGCTATGCCACTAATGATCCGCAGTCGAATAAAAACTACCTGCCAGCATTAACGGCAATGACAACCCTGTTTTTTCTTTGGGGTTTTATTACTGTTTTAAATGATGTCTTGATCCCACGTTTAAAGGGGGTTTTTGATTTAAGTTACACCGAAGCAATGCTGGTTCAGTTTTGTTTCTTTGGTGCTTACTTTATTGTGTCTTTACCAGCAGGGTTGCTAGTAAAGAAGTTTGGCTATAAAAATGGTGTACTGACAGGGTTAATTGTTGCTTCTATTGGGTGTTTATTATTCTACCCTGCGGTTGTTGTCCATGAATATTGGCTATTTTTAACGGCATTATTTGTATTGGCAGGGGGGGTGACGGTATTACAAGTTTCTGCAAATCCTTATGTAGCTGCACTTGGCCCTGAGAAAACGGCTTCATCTCGGTTAAATTTAGCTCAGGCATTAAATGCATTAGGCACTACCGTTGGCCCATACGTAGGTGGAATATTATTCTTTGGTGCTGCAGGGTCGTTAACGGCTGGTGCTGCTACAGCAGAGTCTGTAAAAATCCCTTATTTAATGTTAGCGGCAGCATTACTTACAATCGCAGTCGTGTTTGCATTTTTAAAGTTACCTGAAATTACTGCCCACAAAGAAGAGCTGGACTGTAAAGCAAAGGACCACTCTTTAACGCAAGCGCCACATTTAATAATGGGTGTGGTTGCTATTTTTTGTTACGTTGGTGGTGAGGTCGCAATTGGTAGTTTTTTAGTAAACTTTTTTGGTGAAGAGCATATTGCTGGACTTGAAGAGCATGCTGCGTCTGCGTTAATAGCCTACTATTGGGGTGGGGCCATGGTTGGCCGTTTTATTGGTTCTGTACTATTACAAAAAATAGCACCTTCAAAAGCGTTAGCATTCAATGCGTGTGCGGTTATTGTACTGTTGTTAGTAACGATATTTACCCAAGGCAATATTGCCCTTTATAGTGTTTTAGCTATCGGATTATTCAATTCAATTATGTTCCCAACTATATTTTCTGTTGCGATAGAAGGGCTTGGTTCTTTAACAAGTAAAGGCTCAGGTTGGTTATGTTTGGCAATCGTAGGTGGTGCTCTTGTACCGTTACTGCAAGGCTATATTGCTGACACAGTAAATATTCAGGACAGCTTTTTCGTCCCTGTTATCTGCTATGCCTTTATTGCTTGGTATGGACTAAATGTTGTTAGGCTATCAACTAAGTGGCAGCAAAGAGTTAATTAATTTGTTATTTAATTCTTGTTTTTGAATGCACTTACTTTCGGTAAGTGCATTTTTATCTACATTTTCCCAGTTCTAAAGCCCTTCTTTATAGTTACAATTATCAAATATAATATCATTTGAATACGTATTCACTGAGTTAAAAGGATTAAATTAGTGGAACGATCCTATTTGGTGTTCGTTATAATTAATACACATTCATTATTATGTACTTTTTCAAAAGAGTAATCAAAAGTTGTGTCTGGTTATATTGTAGGTGAGCAATTTTCAATGCGTACTTTTATTAAATAGATTAAACCAGCGTATGTTCATCGATGTTGGCTTGCGTAGAGGATATTGTATATTTAATATCAGAATCATTCATAACATAGTAAGAACTATCGATAAAATGAGACAAATCCAGCTTTATTTGCTAAAACTAAGGTGATAACAAAAATAATTAATATAGGCTTACTATGCTTGGTTCGTTAAAATTTACTACTAAAGTTACCATTGCGGCATCAATTGTGCTGGTGTTGGTTCTTGGCTTGTTTACAATTAACAATTTTATCTCAATGCGCTCGCAAACACAGCAGCAGCTTTCTTCAGTGCTACAAGAAAGCTCTCAATCAGTTTCTCAAAATATTGCTAACTGGCTAAATAATAAACTGTCGATTGTTGTTGCAATTGCTAGAACTCATCAACAGAATGACAGTAAAGCACTTACTCTAAGCCAGTTAAATACCGCTGAAATGGCAGGGGATTTTAAAAATACCTATATTGGAAAGCCCGATGGCAGGTTTGTTTTAAACGATCAATCTATTGTATTACTAGCTGATTATGATGCCACCACTCGACCATGGTATAAATTAGTTGAAAACAAAACCACAACAGCATTCACGAACCCTTATATAGATGTGACCACTAATGAGCTGACAATCTCTGCTGTAGCACCTATCACTATTGCTGGTGAATTTATTGGCGTTGCTGGTGCAGACATTGATATGCAAACAATTACTAATATAGTAAATGAGATCGATTTTTTAGGTTTCGGCTATGGCTTTTTACTCGACAGTGATGGTCGCATTCTCAGTCACCCTAATACTAAATTAAACGATCAGGGCATGGATAAACTATTTTCCAAAAAGCTGCCACTTAATCCTGAGTTTGTTGAAATAAGTATCGATGATAGTGAGCATTTAGTGTCTTTTACTCCAATCAAAGGGATTAAAAATGTTAATTGGTATTTAGGTGTTGTTATTGATAAAGAAATTGCATATTCATCGGTAGCGTCTTTTCGTAACATGGCTACGGTGTATATGGTTTTAGGCATTGCTGCGATAGTGCTGATGATGCAATATGTTTTGCGCTACTTAATGCGCCCAATGCACCGACTTAATGATGCAATAAAAGACATTGCGCAAGGTGAAGGGGATTTAACTAGACGGTTGGAAATAGAAAATGATGATGAATTTGGTGAACTATCAGGCTACTTTAATGCTTTTATAGATAAGATTCACACGTCTATAGATCAAGTGAAAACCACCACTGTTGAGTTAGAGCGTTCGGTCGAAAGTTTAGTTGAGCAAACAGAATCAACCCTTACTATGTATAGCGATCAAACAAAACGCACTGACAATGTAGCAACGGCAATAAACCAATTATCATCAAGTGCAGTAGAAATTTCAAATAGTGCAAGCCATGCTTCGTCACTTGCAACACAGGCTAACGCTCAGTCGGTGCAAAGCCAACATTCATTAAATGACAATATTGCAGCGATAAATTCTTTGTCAAATAACATGGAGCAAGCACAACAAACCATTAATGCTGTTGCTAAGCACTCTGCAAGTATTGAGCAAGTACTTGAGGTCATTAAAGGGGTAAGTGAGCAAACTAACTTGCTGGCTTTAAATGCTGCGATTGAGGCTGCTCGTGCTGGTGAAGCTGGTCGCGGGTTTGCCGTCGTCGCTGATGAAGTAAGGCAGTTGGCACAGCGTACACAACAATCAACACAAGAAATTGAGAACACAGTAACTCAGCTACAACAAGGATCTGAAAGCGCTGTTGCGGTAATGAAATCGAGCTTGATTGAAAGTGCTAACAGTGTTCAACAAGCACATGGCGCTGGTGAAAAAATGGCAGATGTAACCAAAGCCATAGAATCAATTGATGAAGTAAATCATAGTGTAGCCAATGCAACAACAGAGCAAAATCAGGTGATACAAACACTGGATAATGATATTCACACCATTAGCGAATTGTCCCAACAAGGGCAACTCAATCTTAACAGTACCTTAAATGAATGTACTCGCTTGAAGTTACAGTTTGATGAGCTTGAAAAAATGGTATTGCGGTTTAAAGTTTAATAGTCACTTTGAAGAGGGCCCAAATTATATGACTAAATCTTTAAACCAGCCGGATTGGTTAAATTTAATTAATATTGAAAATGTAAATAGTGCAGAAATACAGCGAAGAGCATTTACATTTTTTACGATGATTCTAGTGGCTGTTGTGCTTATAACTGTATTAGTTTTTTTAAATTATCAGTATTACGATCTAGTTTTAACGATAATGATGCTGTTATCAGATATAACGCTTTTATTGTGCGCATTTTATTTTATTAAAACAGGAAAATTGACCGGTGTAGCGCTCATAGTTATGAGTATTATTTGTGTGCTTTGTCTAGCACTTGCTTATACCGGAGGAAAAGACAATACCGCGCTCTATTGGTTAATGTTTTACCCTATTGTTGCTTTTTCAACATTAGGTTTTCGCTTGGGTTTGGTTGTTGTTTCAATATTACTAGTATTCACTGTTTTGCTTTTATTTGGGCCTAATATTGGTCAAGTTGATTATAAATATGCCGAAGATATCAGATTTACGCTTGCTTTTAGTCTGGTCTTTTTATTTAGCTTAATTGGTGAATATTTTCGCAATAAAAGCCATTTAACCATTGCACAAATGACCTTGCTGCAAAAACAAGATGCACACACAGATCAACTTACTGGACTTGCAAATCGTCGTTTCATTACGAACCATTATTTACCTTTGGTGAAATCTAGACCTGAACAATATTTACCCCTTAGTGTGTTACTTGTTGATCTTGACCACTTCAAAGCAATTAATGATATGTATGGCCATGGTGTGGGTGATCAGGTGTTAATTGAGTTTAGTCAGATGTTAGAAAATCAATTACGCGCATCCGATATAAAAGTTCGTTATGGTGGTGAAGAGTTTATGATAGTTTTACCTCAAATAGGTTTGATTGCAGCGCAAAGAGTCGCTGATAAATTGCGTAATCATATTGAGCTAAACCCCATTGTTTTCACAGAGTTTCAAATTAATATAACGTGCAGTATTGGTGTTGCCCAAGTGAGTCAAATTCATGAATTTAATGAAGCAGTTAAAGTGGCTGATGATCATCTTTATGATGCTAAAAGTGCTGGTAGAAATTGTGTGGTTTCATCACTGAGCAAGGAATGTAATGAACAACAAAGCTGAACTTATTTATGTTCATGATCCTATGTGTAGTTGGTGTTGGGGTTATGCTCCAACTTGGTCTAAATTGAAGAGCCTTTTAAATGATGATGTAAACATTGTATACAAGGTAGGTGGTTTAGCACCTGATTCAGATAGCCCTATGCCCTTACAAATGCAAACCATGCTACAAAATACTTGGCGAAATATAGAAAGTAAGTTGGGTACTGAGTTTAATTTTGATTTTTGGCGATTATGTAAACCCAAACGCTCGACTTACCCATCGTGTAGAGCTGCTATTATTGCGCGTGATGCCAATAAAGAAAGTGTAATGGTTGCAGCAATTCAACAGGCTTATTATTTAGAAGCAAAAAATCCCTCTGATGAAGATGTGCTTTGTCAATTAGCACAGCAAGTTGACTTGTGTACCGCTGAGGAGTTTAAACTACAATTGAACAGTGTATTAGTTAATGACAAATTGCTCAGCGAATTAGACTATATCCGAAGCTTGCCTATTCAAGGGTTTCCTTCTTTGGTATTAAAATATAATAACAGATTACACCCTATTGCTATAAATTACACAGATGCAGATACCACCTATTCACCAGGGCAGGATCATACTTTGTAAACATTCATAATTTATGATCTAATACTATAAATTTCATTACTTTATATTTCTTATGTCCTTATTCTCCCATTTAGAACTTGTAAAAGATAACCGCTCAACTATCAACCAGCATCATAACCTTGTCGATGTACTTTTCCTTATTATTAGTGCTGTAACATCTGGATG